>JBFIHN010000581.1:0-1980 GCA_041601775.1 Acidimicrobiales bacterium | reverse complement strand
GGTGACGAGGAGGAGATCATCTCGGCCACGATCAACCCCGCACGGTCCCAGCGGTGGGAATCGGTGTTCCCGTGGCGCGACTGGCGGACGGGACGGCTCTCGAGTGCGTCGGAGCTCGTCGCCCGGGAGTTCCAGACCCTGGCCGGCGAATCGGAATCCGCGCAGCCGCCTCGGAGCTGACGGTCGGCGCGATCAACCGGATCGACCAGGGGTCGGCGGGTCGGCATCCGCCGCGGACAGGGAGAGGGCGTGGCCGAGCCGCTCGGCCTTCGTCTGCAGGTAGGCCCGGTTGTGCGGGTTGGGCTCGATGACGATGGGGATGGTGGCATCGACCGTGATGCCGTGCGCCTCGAGATCGGCCACCTTGCGGGGGTTGTTCGTGAGGAGCCGCACGTGGTCGACGCCCAGGTCCCCGAGGATCCCGGCCGCAGCGGCGTAGTCGCGCCGGTCGGCTGCGTGGCCGAGGGCGAGGTTGGCGTCGACGGTGTCGAGTCCTTCGTCCTGCAGCGCGTAGGCCCGGATCTTGTCGACCAGGCCGATGCCGCGGCCTTCCTGGTCGAGATAGACCACGACGCCGACCCCTTCCCCGGCGATGGCGTCGAGCGCCGCGTGCAGTTGGGGCCCGCAGTCGCAGCGAAGTGAGGCGAAGATGTCACCCGTCCGGCACGACGAGTGGACTCGCGTGAGCGGCGCAGTCGCCGTCGAGGGATCACCCATGACGATGGCCGCGTGGTCGGTACCGCCGTAGGCATGGATCCGGAAGCGCCCGATCCCGGTCGGGAGTTCGGCGCTCGCGGCGCACCGGAGGTTGCCGGCGCCGCCCAGGAGCACTTCGCCGTCGTCCACCTCAGCGCCCGAGCGCGTGGATCTCGGACCAGAGGCCGTCGGGGATGGTCATCCCGGGCGTGAGGCAGGCCTTGGTCGCAGGGTCGGCGACCGCGGTACGGCCGTTGGCGAACGTCACGGCAACCGTGCCGTCGACACGAAGCGTCAGCGTGTGGGTCACCTGACCGGTGCAGTCGAACGCCTGAGCGGTCTGCAGGTACTGGTCGAGTTCCATGCCTGCGACGATATCAGGGAATCAGAACGGCTCTCAGTCTGTTTCTGCGTCAGCACCACCAACCGCGTCGCTCGCTCACGGTCAGGCGATGGCCGGTGTCCGAACGTCGGGCTCGGATTCGTGGAACGGATCGAACAGCGCGCGCACCGAGGTGTCCCGGAGGGCTGCGTCCGGCGCTGCACAGCAGATGCAGTTGCATGCCAGGGCGACCACCAGGTCTGCGCTGTTCGCGTCGGGCAGGTGATGGGTCGAGAACACGACGGTGCGGCCCTCGTCGGCAAGGTCGCGCATCATGCCGAGGATTCGGCGTTGCGAGATCCCGTCGAGGCCGGCTGCCGGTTCGTCGAGGAGCAGGATCGATGCGTCCTGGGCGATGCCCTGCGCGATCAGTGCTCGTTGTCGTTGGCCGCCCGACAACTCGGCCAGCGGCCGGTGCCGGAGTCCGTGCAGGTCGACGTGGTCGATCGCGGCGTCGACGGCTCGATGATCAGCGGACCGGAACCGGCGGAGTCGCCCGAGGGACGGGTACCGCCCCATCCGCACGACATCACGGACGGTCAGGCGGACCTGCGGGTCGACGACGGTGGCCTGCAGCACCTCGGCCACCGCGCCACCCAAGCCGATGGTCCCGGCCGAGCCGGGAAACCGGCCACTGAGGAGTCCGAACAAGGTCGACTTCCCGGCCCCGTTCGGCCCGATCACCGCGGTGACCGTGCCCGGCGCGATGTGGAAGCTCACGTCGCGGAGCGCGACTCGACCGCCGCGGTGGGCGCTGACGTGGTCGAGTTCGATCATCGGGGCTGTCTCCTGCATCGTGGACGATGCAGCATTGCAGATGATCAGAACGATTCTCAATCCTCTTTTGGGCATGGGGCCCGACCTACTCGCAGGAGGCGCAGATCCCCACGAGGTCGAGTCGG
>JBFIHN010000580.1:0-1980 GCA_041601775.1 Acidimicrobiales bacterium | reverse complement strand
GCGCTCGCCGCCTTGCGTTCCTCGGCCGCGCGTGCGGGAGCGAACGAGGCGATGACGGGGATGAGGTCGCTGGGGTCGTCGGCCTCGAGCGCGGTCTGGAGGGCTTCACGCACCGTGAGGCCGGGGAAGAGACGTGCGTCCTGGAAGACACGTCCCATGCCGAGGCGAGCACGGACGTGGGGACGCAGGTCGGTGACGTCGCGGCCGAGCAGTCGGACGGCACCGGTCTCGGCCGGGGTGAATCCCGACACCACGTCCATGAGGGTCGACTTGCCGGCACCGTTGGTGCCGATGAGGCCGACGATCTCGCCCTCGTCGACGTGGAGCGACACGCCGTCGAGGGCGACGAGGCCACCGAAGCGGACGGTGACGCGGTCGACGGCGAGCACGGGGCCGGAGCCGGCCGGGCGTGGGGCCCGTGCGGGAACGGCAGGATTCTCGATGGGCGACTCGTCGGGAACGGCAGGAGTCTCGATGGGCGACTCGTCGTCGGGAACGAGCCGCTCGATGAGGAGGTCGCGGGCACGGAAGACGACCTGGGCGAAGCCGCCGGGCTTGAAGAGCAGCAGGACGAGGAGGCCGATGCCCGACGTCGCCAACTGCACGGCCGGGGTCGGGCCCAACAGCGCGGGAAGCCCCACGACGTAGACGGCACCGAGCACGGCACCGGTGATCGATCCGAGGCCGCCGATGACGGCCATGCCCACGATGGCGAGCGAGTCGGCGGGCGAGAAGACATCGGGGCCGAACTGCACGGTGAGGCCGGCGAGCAGCGATCCGGCGAAGGCCGCCATGGCGCCGGGGACGGCGAAGGCCAACAGCTTCGTCGCCGCGGGCGAGATGCCGAACGAGGCGGCAGCGCGTTCGTTGTCCCGCACGGCGATGATCGACCGGCCCACACCGCTCGATCGCAGCCGGGCGGTGACCACGACCGCGACGACCAGGCCAGCGAGGCACAACAGGTAGAAGGTCTTCTGCGCGTTGTAGTCGACGCCGAGGGTCGTGCCCGGCTGGACGAACACGACCGAGCCGTCGCCCAGGAACCAGGGCTGGGTGAAGAACCATTCGCGCGCGGCCACCGCGAACGACAGCGTGGTCACTGCGAGGTAGAGGCCACGGAGCCGCAGCGCGGGGAACCCGACGAGGAGGGCGACGAGCGCACCGGCCACGACCGAGTACGCGAGGGCCGCGCCGTAGGGCATGCCCCGGTCGTGCAGGAAGACGGTGGTCATGGCGCCGACGCCGACCATGGCGAACTGGCCGAGGGACAGCTGCCCCGACCAACCGGTGAGCATCGTGACCGAGAGGCCGACGATCGCGAACACGAGCATGCGCCCGAAGAGGAACGTCTGCGAGGCCGATCCGAACAGGACGGGCAGCAGGGCGGCGACCACGATCCCGGTGAGGCCGGCGAGGTGACCGCCACGGCGGATCCACCAGATCTGGCGGAGGCGTTCGGGCACGGGACGGACCAGCGTGCCGAGCGACTCGAGCCCGCTCTCCTGGCCTTCGTCGCCGCCGCGGACCAACACGAGCGTGAGGACGAGGAGGAAGAGCAGCAACTCCGACCACGACGGATCGGCGACGTTGGCGAAGACCAGTGCCTCGACGACGCCGATGCCGATGCCGCCCACGAGGGCGAGCGGGAGCGAGACCAGGCGACCGACGAGGGCCGCGGCCAAAGCTCGCAGCAGCAGGCCGGGGCCGAGCGCCTCGGCGATGCCGAGGCCACCGACGTTCACGTTGCGCAGCGGGTTCACGAGGATGACCGTGAGCGTGGACAGCACACCGGCGAGGACCCAGACCATCGTCGACACCCGGCGGGTGCTGATGGCGGCGAGTTCGGCGGCATCGCGGTTGTCCGCGGCCGCACGGATGGCGAGACCCCACGGGGTCCGCTGGAGCAACATCCCGAGTCCGACGACCACCGCGGGCACGAAGGCGATGATCATGAAGTGCGGGCTGTTGAGCACCAGGTTG
>JBFIHN010000579.1:0-1984 GCA_041601775.1 Acidimicrobiales bacterium | reverse complement strand
GGGGGCGAGGTCAGCGGCGAAGAACTGTCGGCCTGGATGCGGGCGATCAACGACCTGCGGCTCGTCCTGGGGACCCGGCTCGACGTCGGCGAGGACGACGACCCGTCCGACATCACGCCGGACGACCCCGATGCCCAGGCCTGGGCGATCTACCACTACCTGGCGATGCTGGTGTCGGTGATCGTCGACGCGCTGGCCGAGGATCTCTGAGCCGGACCCCTCAGCGCGGGGCTTCGGGATCACGCGCCGGCCAGAAGAAGCACCCTGCCGTTCCCGGGCCGGTGTGGGCGCCGACGCTCGGACCGATCCGGTAGAGGGCGACCTCGCGTACCTCCGGCGCAACCGAGAGCTGCTGGACGAGGGCCGACGACAGCGGCTCGGCACCGACGTCGGCGATACCCACCGCGACCCGCAGGTTCGTGCCACTGGCGACGACGTGGGCGACCATGGCTGCCGTCGCGTCGTCGACATGGCGGACGTCGCCGATGCGCCGGATCGCGCCGTCGACCAGGGACAGCACCGCCACGCCATCGCCTTCCTCGGTGCCGGCCGCCAGCCGGCCGCCGGCCCGGACGATCTCGAGCGCGCCCACCACGAAGACGTTGCCGACCGTCGGGGCCGTGGCCTCGGCGATGGCTGCGGCCTCGTCGAGCGTGGCGCCCGCGGACAGGGCTTCTGCCGCTTCCCACACACAACACGAGATCCCGAAGCTCGCAGTGCCGGTGTCGACGAGGCGCACGGGAACCGGCGACTCCTCAGCGGCGAGCCGGGCAGCCTCGAGCGTGGCCGACACCTCGGAACCGATGTGGATCGACAGGATCGCTTCGACGCCACGGTCGGCCATCCGGTGGTATGCCTCGAGGAGGAGTCCCGGCCCCGGCGCCGCCGTGGTCACCTCCGGTGAGGCGCCACCGGCGTAGCGGGCGAAGAAGTCGTCGGCGGTGAGGTCGACGCCTTCGGCGTACGGGACCCCGTCGACGGTGACGGTGAGCGGGACGATCTCGATCCCGTATCGCTCACGCAGGGCCTCGGGGAACTGGCTGTTCGAGTCGGTGACGATGCCGGTCTTCATGCGCTCCCCTCCCGGTCGAGGAATGCCCGGACGGCGCTCCGCTCGGCCTGGAACCTCTGGAGCATCATCGCGCTCGTCGCCGCCGCGGCGACCGGCAGGGCTGCGGTCGCCGGTGGGCCCCACAGGTTCGACCAGCCGCGCCGCCACCACAGGGTCGCGGCGCCGGTCCAGGCGACGGCGGAGATCGTCGTGGCCATGTGCGCCCGCTGCTTCCACCACGGCAGCGACCCCGTGACCGCGGCCAGCGCCAGGTCGGGGAAGAAGTAGGCGGGGAACGTGGCGAAGCACTGGCCGACGCTCGTGGCCACGCCCTTGCCGCCCTTGAACCCCTGGGTCGCGGGATAGCAGTGACCGGCCACGGCGGCGGTGGCTGCGAGATGCGAGCCCGCGTCACCGGCGACCGCCCGCCCGACCCTCGCGGCGGTGGCGCTCTTGGCGATGTCGGCGGCGAGCACGGCGTAGCCCCAGCCCTTGCCCAGCTGTCCGATCGCGTTGGCGGCGCCGGGATTGCCCGTGCCCAGCGTGCGGATGTCGCCAGCGCCAGCGGCTCTCGCGGCGAGCTGCGCCGACGGCAACATGCCGGCGACGTAGCCGACCCCGGCAGCGGCGGCGAGCCGGAGGACGGTTGGTCGCGACACGCGTCGGACCCTACCCAGCGCTCGTAGGCTCGCTTCGATGTCTGCGCCCGACCGCTCGCAGCGAGTTGCTGTCGCCCCCGACGTCGAGCTCGCGGTGTTCGAGTGGGACGGCGACGGCCCGCCGTTCGTCCTCCTCCACGGCCTGGCCTCGAACGCTCGGTTGTGGGACGGGGTCGCCGCGACGCTGGCCGCCGCCGGCCATCGCGTGCTGGCCGTCGACCAGCGCGGCCACGGCCAGGCCAGCAAGCCCGACGACGGCTACGACATGACCACG
>JBFIHN010000578.1:0-1994 GCA_041601775.1 Acidimicrobiales bacterium | reverse complement strand
TCCGGGCCATCGACGGAGACGATGTCGACGTCTGGTTCGACGCCCCACGACGCGACGTCTGGCGTCGCTGACGACCTATTCCTGGTCGCGGAGGAACTGCTCGAGTTCTTCGATCAGATCGGTGGGATCGTCGCCCTGGCCTTCGTCGTGGCGCTGCTCGAGCGCGGCGACGTACGCCTGGGTCTCGTCGTCGTCCGCGACCAGTTCGTTGATCTGGCGCTCGTACGACGCCGTGGCGATCTCGAGGTCGGTCGTGATGACGCCGACGTCGAGCAGCGCGGCCGTCTTCTCGACCAGGGCCAGCGTGGCCTTCGGGGAGGGTGAGCCGGGCACGTAGGTCGGAACGGTCGCCCACAGCGACGCCGAGGTCATGCCTGCGTCGCGGCACCGGGCATGGAGGACGCCCACGATGCCGGTGGGACCCTCGTAGGTGGACTTCGTCAGCCCGAGTTGTTCGACGACCTCGCCGTCGTAGGCCGTACCGGCGATGCCCACGGGCCGCGTGTGCGGGACCTCGGCGAGCAGTGCGCCGAGGGTGACGATCATCGCTGCGTCATAGGTCTGTGCCACCTCGATCGCCAGGTCGCAGAACGTGCGCCACCGCAGCTGCGGCTCCACGCCCTGCAACAGGATCACGTCGCGGCCGTTGTCGGGCAACTGCCCGGCGGAGAAGGTGTTCTCGGGCCAGTCGATCACCCGCGCGTCGCCGTCGAGACGGACTTCTGGCCGGGTCGAGGTGAAGTCGAAGAACTCCTCGGGGTCGATGTCGGCGAACGGCTCGGCATCCCACCGGTCGGTGAACCATCGCACGGCCGAGGACGCGGCGTCGCCCGCATCGTTCCAACCCTCGAACGCCGCGATCATGACGGGACGCTCGAGCGTGGGGCGGTGATTCCAACGGAGGAGCTCCACGTCGCGAGGCTACCGGCGTCCCGCGTCGATTCCGGTGGGGTCAGGCGGTCGCTCGGGTGTCGGCGGTCGCCGTGCGCTCGGCCATCCGGGCACGCAGTGCGTCGACCTGGCGTGTCGCATCACGGTCGCGGCGCAGTTCGGCTCGACAGTTGCGGAGCGCACCAGCCGTCCCGACGGAGTCGTCCCACAGGACCCGCACGATGTCGACGACGTTCATGATCCCGACGGTACGAGGCGACGATGACACCCGGGTCGCCGCCTCGTGACGAGGACGTCTCCACCGCCTGAACACCCGCTGACGTCCGAGGAGCCTGCCGGTCGCCGGTAGCGTGCCCGGCATGTTCATCGAGATCGTCGCCGAGGTCACCGACGAGCTGGTCGAGGCGTACGAGCGCCTGACGCCGCAGCTGTCGAAGTCGAACCCGCCGCCGGACCGGGAGGCGCTCGAGGACATCGTGGCCGCCACCGCAACCGAGATCTTCATCGCCACCGACGACAGCGGCACGATCCTCGGTACGTCGACGCTGGCGGTGTTCCGCATCCCGACGGGACGTCGGGCGTGGATCGAGGACGTGGTCGTGGACGAAGCCGGTCGGGGCATGGGCATCGGCGGGGCGCTCACCCGGGCCATGATCGACCGGGCCGCCGAACTCGGGTGCACGACCGTGGACCTGACCTCGCGCCCGTCACGCGAGGCCGCCAACCGCCTCTACGTCCGCGAAGGCTTCGAGCTCCGTGACACCAATGTGTACCGCCGAAATCTCGACAAACTGGAGTAACGTCTCTCCATGCAGAGGCAGCTGGTGGGCTACGTCCGAGTGTCGAGTACCGCAGGACGCGAGGACGAGCGGTTCCAGTCACCGCAACTTCAGCGTAAAGCTCTGGAGACCTGGGCGGATCGTCTCGATGACGACGTGGTGTGGGTCAACTGGTTCGAGGATCTCGATGTCACCGGCCTGACACAGGTACGCCCCGGACTGAACGCAGCGAAGCGGTGCGCTCTGGACCACAACGCCGACATCGTGGTCTACGACATCAGTCGTTGGTCTCGAACGGTGGGCGACGGGCTTGGAGACTTGGCC
>JBFIHN010000577.1:0-2007 GCA_041601775.1 Acidimicrobiales bacterium | reverse complement strand
GGCGTCGTCGATGCGGTCCCACCGGTTGAGCATCAACGACACGTAGCCCTTGACCGACGTGAGCGGGGACCGGAGCTCGTGCGACACCGTCGACACGATGGCGATGCCCGACTTGTCGGACATCGGTCGGCCGCAGATCGCTGCGCTCCCGTCGCCGGCGAACGCCACGGTCACGACGGCGATGACGTCCTCGCCATCGCTGCGCCGGAACGTGATCTCGGTCTCCTTGCCGATGTCGACGATGCCCTCGCGCCAGGCCGGGCGTCCGAGCCCGTCGCGCAGATCGAACTCGTCGCCGATCCGGAGGCCCAAGCGGTCGTCGAGCGGTCCGAGGAAGTCGGCGGCGGCGCGGTTGGCGCCGGTCAGTGCACCGGCGGCGTCGACGAGCAGCACCATGTCCGGCAACAGGTCCAGGTCGAGCGTGGTCATCGCGTGCCCTCGCCGTCTGCAGCCGGTCCGGCCCGTCGCTGACGCGCGGACTCGAAGGCCAGGATCGCGCCGGTCATGGCGACGTTCAGTGACTCGACCCGGCCCTGCATCGGGACCGCGACCACGAGATCGGCGGCCACGTCGGCACCGTCGACCAGTCCGTGGGCCTCGTTGCCCAACAAGATGGCGACGTCGCCGGTGAGGTCCGCAGCGTCGTACGACGTGGCGGCTCCGGCATCGCAGGCGACGATCGTCATGGCCGCCGACCGGAGCAACGACACACAGCGCTCGACCGAACCGGCGTCGAGCAGCGGAACGCGGAACAACGAGCCGGCCGACGCCCGGACGCACTTCGGGTTCCAGGGGTCCACCGCATCGGCGCAGGACACTACCGCCGAGGCTCCGGCCGCCTCGGCGAAACGGACGATCGTGCCGGCGTTGCCGGGGTCGGCCACACCCACCATGACCACGACCAGACCGGCGAGGACACGAACGGGCGCGGCCGCGGGAATCGTCGCCAACGCGGCGACCGGCTGTGGGGTCACCGGCGAGGTCGCCTTGGCGAGCGCGCCGGCGGCCACCGGGCGCACCGGGACACCGGCCGCACGGGCCAGGGCCTCCAGGTCGGCCGGCGCGTCGGGTTCGACATAGACGGCCGACACGATGACGTCGGACGCGAGCGCTTCGGCGACGAGCGTGGGCCCGTCGACGACGAACTCCCCCGCGTCCCGACGCGCCCTACGGCGCCCCGAGAGGCGCCGTAGGTGCTGGAGCTCTGTCGATCGGGGTCCCAGCACGTCGCCGGGACCCGAGCTGTTCAGGCCGCGCCCGACGCTGCGCTGGCCGCTGCGTCGGAGGTGGCGACGAGGGCCGCGAAGGCTGCGTCGTCGGTCACCGCGAGATCGGCGAGGTGCTTGCGGTCGACCTCGATGCCGGCCTCCTTGAGCCCGTTGATGAACCGCGAGTACGTCGTGCCGTGGATACGGCAGGCGGCGTTGATCCGCTGGATCCAGAGCTTGCGCATCTCGCCCTTGCGGGCCCGCCGATCGCGGAATGCGTACTGCATCGAGTGCATGACCTGCTCGTTCGCGGACCGGTACGTGCGGCTCTTGTTGCCGTAGTACCCCTTGGCCCGCGTCATCACCTGCTTGCGGCGCTTCTTGGCGTGAACGCTGCGCTTGACCCTTGCCATGACTGGTTCTCCCTTCTTCGAGGATCGGTTCTTCGATCCCGATCAGTTCTGTCCGTGTTGCGTGTTGCTCGAGGATGCGGGCTAGATGCCCATCATCTTCTTGATGCGCTTCTCGTCGGCCGAGGAGACGTTTTCGTCACCCTTGAGGCGCCGGAGGCGCTTGGACGTGAACTTCTCGTTCCCGTGGTGACGGTTGGCCTGGCGACGAGTCACCTTGCCGCTGCCGGTCACCTTGAACCGCTTCCGGGAGGTGCGGTGGGTCTTCATCTTGGGCATTGCTCTACCTCAGTGTTGCTCGGTTGGGTGTTCGTCAGCCGGAGGTGGCTTCGGGTGCTTCGTCCGGCGTCGGCGCGTCGGCCGGCGCTTGCGCTTCGACCGGTTGTTCG
>JBFIHN010000576.1:0-2019 GCA_041601775.1 Acidimicrobiales bacterium | reverse complement strand
TCGACGGCCGTCGGGGCGTTGGTGGGGAGCAGCGTCCCCGACGACGTGCCGCTCGAGTTCGCCATCCCGCTCGTCTTCCTGGTGCTGTTGGTCCCGGTGCTCGACCGGCGACCGGCGGTCATGGCCGCCCTGGTGGGAGGCGTGAGCGCGGTGGCCGCATCCGAGCTCGGCGCCGCTCGCCTGTCGATCGTCATCGGTGGGGTGCTCGGCATCGTCGCCGGGACGATCACCGAGGGGCTCCAGGAACGGTCCGCCGCCGAGGGGATCGAGCCATGAGCGACGTCTGGCTGACCATCGTCCTCGCCGGTCTCGGGACCTACCTGTACCGAGCGAGCTTCCTGGCCTTCGCCGACCGACTCGTCGACCTGCCACCGCTGGTCGAACGGGTGCTGCGCCAGATCCCTCCGGCCGTCCTGGCGGCGCTGGTGCTGCCCCAGCTGGTCCGGCCGCAGGGAACCCTGGACCTGTGGCAGCCCGAACTGCTCGCCGGGGCGATCGCCGCGGTCGTGTCGTGGAGGACGCGCAACATCGCCGCGACCCTGGTGACGGGGATGGCCGTCCTGTTGGTGATGGAGCAATTGGTCTGACCGACGGGGCAGGATGGCACCGTGACCGCGACCTCCCGTACACCGACCGACGCCCCGCCCATCGACCTGCTCGATCCGACGTTCTGGCGCGATCGGCAGCACGAGGCATGGACGTGGTGCCGGGCCAACGACCCCGTGTACCGAGACGAGGCGAGCGGCTTCTGGGCCGTGACCCGCCACGCCGACCTGCTGCACGTCGAACGGCACGACGAGATCTTCTCGTCCAAGGGCGCGTACCGGGTGAACGAGACGCCGGTCGAGTCGAACATGATCGCCAGCGACGACCCCCAGCACCTGGCGCAGCGACGCCTGGTGAACCGCGGGTTCACACCGCGGGCGGTCCGCGAGCAGTCCGCCGACTTCGAGGAGATGATCTTCGGTCTCGTTGACGCGGTGACCGCCGACGGCGGGTGCGAGGTGGTCGATGCCATCGCCGGCCAGCTGCCGGCCCGGTTCACCTGCAACCTCCTCGGCCTGCCGGAGGAGTCGTGGCGGGAGGTCAAGGGCTGGTCCGAGCGGCTGATGCGGATCGACTCGATGATGTTCGACGACAAGGCCATGGCCGGGATGATCGAGGTCACCACCCAGCTGATGACGATGATCATGGCCGCCGTGCCCGAGAGCCGAGGCTGCCCCGTCGGGCCGGGCCTGATCTCCCAGTGGTCGCACGCGTCGATCGACGGCGAGGAACTCCCCGTCGACCAGATCTTCCACGAGGTCGGACTGTTCGTGGCCGGTGGCGCCGAGACCACGCGGACCGCCATCGCGCACGGACTCCGGACGTTCTGCGACCACGCGGACCAGTGGGAGGCCATGCACGACGACCCGTCGCTGATCCCCGGGGCCGTCGACGAGGTCATCCGGTGGGTGACGCCGCTCAACAACATGTTCCGCAAGGCCGTGGTCGACACGACGCTCGGGGGCAAGGACATCGCCGCCGGCGACCGTCTGGCGCTGGTCTATCCGTCGGCGAACCGTGACGAGTCGGTGTTCGACGACCCGTTCACCTTCGACATCCGTCGCAACCCCAACCACCACCTGGCCTTCGGGCACGGGACCCATTTCTGCATCGGCGCCAACTTCGCCCGGCGCGAACTCGAGATCCTCTTCGGCAAGCTGACCCGCGACTGGACCGACCTCCACGTCGTCGAAGAGATCGACGTCGAAGCCAACATCTTCGCCCGTGCCGTCCGCTCCTTCGGGATCGGGTTCACGCCCCGGTAGTTTGGTCGTGATGCAGCCGGTCACCGCCTCGGATCACCCTTCGGTCTCGCCCACACCCACGATCACGCCCGACACGACGATCGACCCGTCGATCGGCGACGGCGACCACGATCGTTTCGCCCACATCTGTCGCAAGGAAGACGTGACCCGCGCCTACATCACCGGCGAGGCGATCGAGGCGCTGTGCGGCAAGAAGTGGGTGCCCACC
>JBFIHN010000575.1:0-2022 GCA_041601775.1 Acidimicrobiales bacterium | reverse complement strand
GGCCCCGCCGGTGTAGTGCCCCTCGAACCACCCCATGAGTTCGGCCGACAGCAGGTAACCCTCGGCGTTGTCGCGGTACGACTGCGACGTCCGGTTCATGTCGGTGACCGGGTAGATCAACAACTGGAACGCGACCGCACCGCGCCGTTCGTTGGCGACGACGGCCGCGAGATTTCCGCCGGCCGAGTCGCCGCCGGTGGCCATGCGGTCGGGATCGACCCCGAGGTCGGCCGCACGGTCACGCAGCGCGTCGAATGCCGCGACGGCGTCGTCGGGGCTGGCGGGGAACGGGTGCTCGGGAGCGAGGCGGTAGTCGACGGCGATCACGACGCAGCCGGCACGGTTGGCGAGCGAACGACACACCGCGTCGTGGCTGTCGAGGTCGCCGATGACGAAGCCGCCGCCGTGGTACCAGACGAGCGCGGGGAGTGGACGGTCGTCCGAGGGGCGATAGATCCGCACCGGGATGTCGCCGGCGGGGCCGGGAACCGACGAGTCCTCGACCGCGTACACGTCTTCCGGCACGCCGAGCGCCGCCATGACGGCGAAGGACTCGCGCACCTGGTCCGGGGTCTGTTCGGTGAGCGGGGGCGCGTCGGCCGCCGCCAGTCCGTCGAGGATGGTCTGTACCTGGGGGTCCACTGCCATGGCCGCAGATACTGACATGGCCGGGGCGACCGCACGGCGCGTGCTTCCGTAGGCTGACGACGTGGACCGTCTGCGTGTGGCCTCGTGCCAGCTCAACCCGATCGTCGGCGACCTCGACGGCAACGTCGCCGCCATCCTCGCCGCGGTGGAACAAGCCGAGGACGCGGGGGCCGACCTCGCGGTCTTCGGCGAGCTCGCCATCTGCGGCTACCCGCCCGAGGACTTGCTGCTCAAGCCGCGGTTCATCGCGGACTGCCGGGCCGCACTCGACAAGCTGGCGGCGCGGACCGGGCGATGCGCCGTCGTCGTCGGCTTCCCCGACGCCGACCGGGACCTCTACAACGCCGCCGCACTGTGCGCCTCCGGTGAGGTCGCCACGGTCTACCGCAAGCGCCACCTCCCCAACTACGACGTCTTCGACGAGCAGCGGTACTTCACGCCGGGCGACGGTGACGCACCGCTGGTCGAGGTCGCAGGCGTGACCATCGGGCTGTCGATCTGCGAGGACTCCTGGGTTCCGTTCGGGCCCATCGCCGAACAGGCCGCCGCCGGTGCCGAGGTGATGGTCAACATCAACGGCTCGCCGTACCGACGGGGCAAGGCGGCCGAACGCGAACGGATGCTCGCCACCCGAGCGGCCGACGCCTCGGCGGCGATCGTGTGGACCAACCAGGTCGGTGGCCAGGACGAGCTGGTGTTCGACGGCTCGTCGGTCATCATCGACCCGACCGGCGAGGTCGTGGCCCGCTCGCCGCAGTTCGCCGAGCACGTGCTGATCCACGATCTCGTGCTCCGGCCGCAGTGGCGCAAGCGCCAGCTCGACCCGCGCGGCCGTCCCCGGCCACCGATCCGTCCCGTGATCGCGGTGAGCGACACCGTCACCCGCACCGACGACCCGATCACCGGCGTGCTGTCCCCGATGCTCGACGACCCGACCTTCGGGGATGCACCCGAGGTCTACGCCGCGGTCGTCCAGGGCACCCGCGACTACATCCGCAAGAACGGCTTCACCGACGTCGTCCTCGGGCTCTCCGGCGGCATCGACTCGACGCTCTGCACGGTGATCGCGGCCGACGCCATCGGCGCCGATCACGTCCGCTGCGTGGCGCTGCCGTCGCGCTACTCGACCGAGCACTCGATCTCCGACGCCGAAGCGTTGTGCACCAACCTGGGCACCGACCTCACCGAGATCGCCATCGAGCCGGCGTTCGCGGCGATGCTCGAGATGCTCGCCCCCACCTTCGAGGGCACCGAGCCGGACGTGACCGAGGAGAACCTCCAGGGCCGCATCCGGGCTGCGTTGTTGATGGCGATGGCCAACAAGTTCCGGGGCCTGCTGGTCCTCATCTGCGGCAACAAGTCCGAGCTCGCCGT
>JBFIHN010000574.1:0-2031 GCA_041601775.1 Acidimicrobiales bacterium | reverse complement strand
TGTCGATTCCACGACCATCGTCGGCCCCTACCGCTGGCTTCGGGCCAGGTCGCGGAACGGCACGTCCCGGTCGACGCTCGGCTCCTGGGGCAGACCCAGGACCTGCTCGCCGACGATGTTGCGTTGGATCTCGTCGCTGCCGCCGGCGATGTGGACCGACGGGCTGTGGAGGAAGCGCTTCGACCACATGCCGCGTGCCGGGAGATGTTCGCCTTCGAGGGTCGCCTGAGGACCCTGGATGGCCAGCGCCGTGGCGGTCAGCGCGCTGAGGTGCTCGGCGTACGCGAGCTTCATGATCGAGGCCTCGGCGCCGGGCCGGGTGCCCTGGCTGACCGCGGTCAGCGTCCGGTACCGGAGGAATCGCAGGATCTCCTGGCGGATGTGCGCGGACACGAGCTGGTCGCGCAGCACGCCCTCCCCCGATCGTCCCCGCTGCTGCGCCAGGCGGATCAGCGCGTCGGCGTCGACGCCGGTCGACCCGCCAGCGATGGCGCCGCGTTCGGCGGTGAGCGTGGTCTTTGCCGGGCCCCACCCACCGTTCACCTCGCCCACGACGTTCGCGTGGGGGATGCGGACCTCGTCGAGGAACACCTCGGCGAAGTGGGCGTCGCCGGTCATCTGGCGCAGTGGGCGAGGCTCGATGCCGGCGGATGCCATGTCGACCAGGAAGTAGGTGATGCCGGCCCGCTTGGGGACGTCGGGGTCGGTCCGAGCGAGGAGGATCCCCCACTGGGCACGGGACACGGCCGAGGTCCACACCTTCTGGCCGGTGACGACCCACTCGTCGCCGTCGCGCTCTGCTCGGGTGGCCAGCGATGCCAGGTCGGAGCCGGCGCCGGGCTCGGAGAAGAGCTGGCACCAGAGCTCGTCGCCCCGCAGGATCGGGGGGAGGAACCGTTCCTGCTGTGCCGGGGTCGCGTGGCGGAGCAGGGTCGGTCCGACCATGCCGATGGCGATGAGGAGCGGCCCGCTCGTCACCCCGAACGCCGACTGCTCCTGGTTGAAGATGGACTGACAGATCGGCGGTCGCCCCTGGCCGCCCGCCGACGTCGGCCACGTGAGCGCGGCCCAACCCGCGTCGAACAGCGTGCGCTGCCACGCGCGGGCGCGGTCCACGTACTCTCGTTCGTCGAGGTCGCCGAAGGAGCCGACCGAGAAGTCCTCGGGGTGACCCTTGGGGATCGCGTTCGCCTCGAGCCAGGCCCGGGCCTCGGTCCGGAAGGCGGCTTCGTCGGCGGTGTCTCCGATGTGCACGCCACCACACTAGACAGCCAGACTAGAACGTGTTCTAGTTCAGTCTGCTCTCGTCCCGCGGTGAAGGAACCCCATGGAACGTCTCTCCGGCCTCGACACCGCGTTCTTGACGCTCGAGACACCCTCGGTGCACATGCACGTGGCCCAGACCGCGATCTTCGACACGTCGACGGTGCCCGGCGGCTACGAGTTCTCCAAGATCAAGGAGCACATCCGCAGCCGGCTCCACCTCGTGCCGCCGTTCCGCCGACGCGTGGTCGAAGTCCCGCTGCACCTCCACCATCCCCTCTGGGTCGAGGATCCGGACTTCGACCTCGACTATCACGTGCGGCGTGTCGGCGTTCCCGCTCCGGGCGGTCTCGAGGACCTGTCCGAGTTGGCCGGCCGTATCGCCTCGCGTCCCCTCGACCGGTCGCGACCGCTGTGGGAGGCCTACGTCTGCGAGGGGATGCAGAACGACTGGATCGGGGTCATCACCAAGATGCACCACTGCGCCGTCGACGGGGTCTCCGGTGCCGAGTTGATGGCGAGTCTGTTCGACGTCACCCCCGACGGCGACATCGTCCCACCCCCGGAGGAACGCGAACCCGAGCGGGTGCCGGGCGAGGCCGAGCTCATCGCCTACGCGGTCACCAGCCGAGCCAAGAGCGCGCTCAAGCTGCTCCCGCTGATGCGCGAGACCGTGTCGACCGCGGCGAACCTGGTGCAGCGGCATCGTGACCCCGACACCATCGTCGGTGCGGTTCCCCTGACCGCGCCGGCGACCCCGTGGAACGC
>JBFIHN010000573.1:0-2035 GCA_041601775.1 Acidimicrobiales bacterium | reverse complement strand
GCCGACGGTCGGAGTCGTGCGAGCTGCCCGAGCGCGCGGGCGCCCTGGCGGATCTGGTCGACGAGGGTGGCGTAGATCCCGAAGACGAGCGCCACGGTCCCGCCGGAGACTCCGGGGACGACGTCCGCCGCTCCCATGCAGAACCCGCGGACGACTTGGAGTGGAGCGGCGCGGCGTGGCGCCCTGGCATCATCGGTCACGCCATGACGGTACTGGCGGCCCTCTCGCTGGCCCCAACGGTGTGCCTCCCCACCTTGACCGGCCGGTCAGGATCGGGCAGTGTCGGCGATTGTGACTTCCGCCACAGGCGCCGCACCGCTCACGTTCGACGAGGCCACGGCGGCCGTCACCGCGCCGGGCCAGCGCTTCGAGACCACCACGATCGAGATCGGGGGTCAGCCGGTGACGGCGTTCGTCAACGCGCCGGCGACGCTCCGCCAGTGGTGGGCGACCGCCCGGCAGCGTCTCGACGACACGTACCTCGTCTATGAGGACGAGCGTTGGACGTTCGGCGACGTCATGGCCTGTGTCGACGGACTGGCGCATGCGCTCGTGCACGACCTCGGGGTCACCAAGGGTGACCGGGTGGCCATCGGCATGCGGAACTACCCGGAGTGGATCTGTGGGATCGCGGCGATCACCAGCATCGGGGCGATCTCGGTGTCGCTCAACTCGTGGTGGACCGAGGAAGAGATGGATTTCGCCCTCCGGGACTCCGGGACGACAGTGCTGCTCGCCGACCTGGAGCGGGTGACGCGGGCCGCGGCGACCATGGCCGACACCGGCCTGCGGACGCTGGTGGTCCGAGCCGGCACATCGGCACTGCCCGATGGCGCACGGCACTTCGACGACGTCGTGGACCGGACCCGCCCGATGCCCGACGTCGAGGTCGCTCCGGACGACGACGCCACCATCCTCTACACGTCGGGCACGACCGGTCGCCCCAAGGGCGCGGTGTCGACCCACCGTTCCATCGTGCAGGCCCTCTTCGGGTTCGCGTGCCGGGGAGCGGTCGAGAAGCTGCGGTCCGCCGAGCCGACGTCGGGGGAGACCGACGGGCCACTCTGTTTCATCCTCGTGGTGCCCCTGTTCCACGTGACCGGGTGCGTCCCGGTGATGATGAGCACCTTCGCCGGCGGCGTGAAGCTCGTGATCATGTACAAGTGGGATCCGGAGCGGGCCCTCGAGCTGATCGAGCGGGAGCGGGTCACGAACCTGGTGGGTGTCCCCACCATGTCGTGGGACCTGCTCGAGTCGCCCGACTTCGATCGTCGCGACACGTCCTCGTTGCGCAGCATCGGTGGCGGCGGCGCACCGGCACCGCCGGAGCTGGTCAAGCGGGTCGAGTCGTCGTTCGCCCAGGGGCGACCGTCGATCGGCTACGGCATGACCGAGACCAACGCCTACGGCCCCCAGAACACCGGCGACGACTACGTCAGCCACCCGCGGTCCACCGGACGCGGGACGCCGATCCTGGAGCTCAAGGTGATCGACGCCGACGGCGCGACGCTCGGACCCGGCGAACTCGGCGAGATCTGCTTCAAGGGTCCGCACCTCATCCGCGGCTACTGGAACCGGCCGGACGCGACGGCCGAGACGATCGTGGACGGTTGGCTCCGGTCCGGTGACCTCGGTCGGATCGACGACGACGGGTTCGTCTACGTCGAGGACCGAGCCAAGGACATGATCCTCCGCGCCGGCGAGAACGTCTACTGCGCCGAGGTGGAGGCCGTGATCTACGAGCACCCCGACGTGTACGAGGCCGCAGTGTTCGGCGTCCCGCACGATCGACTGGGCGAGGAGGTCGCTGCCGCGGTCCACCTCCGCGCCGACGCAGACCTCGACGCGGAGACCTTGCGGGCCTTCCTCGCCGAGCACCTGGCGGCGTTCAAGCTCCCGACGCTGGTGACGTTCCACACCGTCCAACTGCCGCGGAACGCCAGCGGCAAGATCCTCAAGCGCGATCTCCGCGACGAGGTGGTCGCGGAGCGTTCCTGAGCGTCAGGGCGAGAGGCGGCGCATGCCGCGCAGGGCG
>JBFIHN010000572.1:0-2040 GCA_041601775.1 Acidimicrobiales bacterium | reverse complement strand
GTTCGAGACCATGACCCCGCACGGCTTCGCCGCGCACGAGGGCCCGGCCGAGGTCCTCATGATCTTCGATCGAGATGGCCAGGCCGCCCACACCCATCGCGCCCCCGACCAACGATGACCGACATCGGCCGACCACCCGGAAGGACTCCCCACATGACGCTTCGGCCCTGGTGGCACCATGCCGTCATCTACCAGGTGTATCCGCGTTCGTTCATGGACTCGGACGGCGACGGCATCGGCGACCTGGCCGGCGTCATCGAGCGACTCCCCCATCTGGTCGACCTCGGCGTCGATGCCGTCTGGCTGTCGCCGTTCTTCTCCAGCCCCCAGCGCGACGTCGGCTACGACGTGTCCGACTATCGGTCGGTCGCCCCCGAGTACGGGACGCTCGACGACGCGCAGCGTCTCATCGACCGCAGCCACGAACTCGGACTGAAGGTCGTCTTCGACCTGGTGTTGAACCACACGTCGGACGAACACCCGTGGTTCGTCGAGTCCCGTTCGTCACGGGACAACCCGAAGGCCGACTGGTACGTGTGGGCCGACGGTGGCACCGACCGCCGCGGACGCCCGACCCCGCCGAACAACTGGCGGTCCGAGCTCCTGCTCCCCACGGCGTGGAACTGGGGCGAGGAACGCCAGCAGTGGTATCTCGCGACCTTCCTCGGCTTCCAGCCCGACCTCAACTGGCACCACCCCGAGGTCGAGGCGGAGATGACCGACATGATCCGCATGTGGCTCGACCGGGGCGTCGACGGCTTCCGCCTCGACATCTTCCACGCGATCATGCACGACGCCTCGCTGCGATCGAACCGGTTCCGTCCGCAGTTCCGATCCGGGATCCCGCGCATCGACGACGCGGCCAACACCCTGAACACCGAGGAGAACTTCGCCCTCGCCCAACGGCTCCGCGCCGTGTGCGACGAGTTCGACGGCGACCGTGCCCTGTTGGGCGAGGTCTTCGGGACCCCGGGCGAACTCCAGCGCTACGTCGAGGACCAGGGACGACCCGGACTCCACCTGGTGTTCCTGTTCGACTTCCTCGTGGCCCCCTACGGCGCAGCCCGGCTCCGCTCGCTGATCGCGCGGTTCGAGCGGGAGTATCCGGCACCCAAGGTCCCGACCTACGTCCTGGAGAACCACGACCGGGAGCGGTCGCTGTCTCGGCTCGGCGGCGACGAACGCAAGGCGCGGGTGATGGCGACGCTGCTGTGCACCCTGCGCGGGACGAGCGTGCTCTTCCAGGGCCAGGAGATCGGGATGACCAACCACTACATCCCGCTGCGAGATGCCAACGACCCGATCCCCGGCGTCGTGGCCAAACGCCTCCCCGAGTGGGTCCACCGCCGTCTGCCCGAACGGCTCAACCGCGACGAGGTCCGCGTGCCGATGCAGTGGACGGGGGCGCCAGGCGCGGGCTTCACCGACGACGGCGTGGCGACGTGGCTCCCGATCCATCCCGACCACGTCGACGTCAACGTCGAGGCGCAGTCGGCGGACCCGGGATCCCTGCTCGCCTGGTACCGCCGGTTGCTGGCCCTGCGCCGATCGTCGCCGGCCCTCCAGACCGGATCGCTGGAGCTCTTCGACACCCACGGCGACGTCATCGCCTACGAGCGCCGAGCGGGCGACGACCGCCTCCTCGTCGTGGCCAACCTCGGCGAGCGCGCCATCACGCATCCCGTGAACGCCGGCGACGCCGTGGCCACGTCGCATCCCGACGTCGACGTCACGGACTCGGCGGTGCACCTCCCGGCGCACAGTGCCGCAGTGCTGCGTCTCTGCGCGTAGACCGGGAGGCGCCTCAGTCCACGGTGGCCAGCGCACCGAACAGCGAGCGCACCGTTCCCACCAGTCGCTCCGCCGACACGACGGCGACTGGTGCCGGGGTGGCGTCGCCGCTCGCCCCGGACGCGCTGGGCGCGCCCTCGACCAGCATGCCTTCGACCGCGACCAGACACGTCGCCACCGGCGATCCGGCCAACTCCTCGGAGAACGGCGCCAACGCCTGCGCCAACTGCGATGCCGCGGCGAGGAAGT
>JBFIHN010000571.1:0-2043 GCA_041601775.1 Acidimicrobiales bacterium | reverse complement strand
CTGCCGGCCGAACAGTGGGACGACATCATCGGCATCAACCTGACGGGGGCGTTCTTCACCCTCAAGCACTCGGCTGCGGCCATGGTGCGCGCCGGGGGCGGCAGTTTCGTCGGCATCTCGTCGATCGCTGCGCCGCTCACCCACCGGTTCATGTCCGTGTACTGCGTGTCGAAGGCCGGTCTCGAGGCGTTGATCAAGACGGCAGCCGACGAACTCGGCCAGGCCGGGGTGCGGGTCAACGCGGTCCGTCCGGGCATGGTGCCCACCGAGCTGGCCGCGGCCCTCGACGCCGATCCCGCTGTTCGGGCCGACTACCTGGCCCAGATGCCGCTCGGACGTGTCGGCGAGCCGGCCGACGTCGCCAACATCGTGCGGTTCCTCCTCGGCCCGGAGTCGTCGTGGATCACCGGCGAGGCCATCGGCGTCGACGGCGGCCATCACCTGCGCCGCGGCCCCGACGTCGAGCACTGGAGCCGCGGTCTCTACGGCGACGACGCCACCGAAGGCCGGGTCTGAGCGATCCGGGTTCCCGGGCGGTCCGGGTTTCCGGGCGGTCCGGGTTTCCGGGCCGTCGGGGTTCCCGGGCCGTCGGGGTTCCGGTGAACCTGAGTACAGGGTTGTCAACTTTTCTGGTGCTTGATAGAACAGATCCTGTACCTGTTTCCCGCACCTGCGAGGAGGAACCCATGTTGCTGCGATTCGACCCCTTCCGTGAACTCGACCGACTGGCCGAGCAGACGTCCGGCACCACTCGGCGCTCCGTGATGGCGATGGACGCCGTCCGCGACGGCGACGAGGTCATGGTGCACTTCGACCTCCCCGGCGCCGATCGGGACACCATCGACGTCACGGTCGAGAAGAACCAACTCGTCGTACGCGCCGAGCGTCGCTGGAGCGGCTCCGACGACGTCGACGTGCTCGCGTCGGAGCGTCCGCACGGGACGTTCACCCGCTCGCTGTTCCTCGGCGACAACCTCGACACCGAGCGCATCGACGCCGACTACGTCGACGGCGTGCTCACGCTGACCATCCCGGTCGCCGAAGTGGCCAAGCCCCGCAAGATCACCGTCGGGACCGGACAGGCCGCGCTGGCCTCGTAGACCACGTCGCAGCCGCGCTCGTCGAGGTCACCCCTGCTGGATGGCCTCGGCGACGCGGCTGACGTAGTCGACGTGGGCGTCGGTCGAGTCGAGGCCGAGGCCCATCGTCACGACCGAGGCGTGGGTGCCCCCCGCATCGGCCCACGTCTGCATCTTGGCGGCGAGATCCTCGGGGCCCTTCTTCGAGAGCATCATCGACTCGGCGCCGATCTCGCCCGGACCGCTGCCGAGGCGGCGACCGTGGTCGGTCGCGAGCGTGCGGAGTTGGTCGAGGCCGTCGAGCACGGTCTTCATCGGCCCACCGAAGAGGAAGCCGTCGCCGGTGCGTGCGCACCGACCGAACGCTGCGGCGCCGAAGCCGCCGATCCAGATCTCGGGCGCCTGGGCGGGACGGGGCGGGATGCCGGCACGCGGGATCCGGTGGAACCGTCCGTCCACGTCGACGGTCTTGTCGGCCCAGAGCTGACGGAGGGTGTCGATCTGTTCGTCGAGACGCTTGCCGCGCGTGTGGAAGTCCTGGCCCAGCGCCACGTACTCGACCCAGTTCCATCCCACGCCGACCCCCATGCGGAAGCGGCCGTCGGAGAGGATCGCCAGGTCGGCGGACTGCCGGGCGACGAGCGCGGTCTGGCGCTGCGGGAGGATCAGGACCGCGGTGCAGAAGCGGAGACGCTCGGTCCGGCCCGCGAGGTACGAAAAGAGCATGAAGGGGTCGTGGAACGGGTCGTCTTCGTCGTAGGCGCCCCACAGTTCGGGATCCCGATCGGCATGTTCGGCGCCGAGCACGTGGTCGTACGCGTGCAGGTGGTCGAAGCCGAGGTCCTCGGCGGCCGCACCGATGCGGCGCACCGCGTCGACGTCACCCGCCTGTTCGATCTGGGGGAAGACGACGCCGATCTCGAGGTCAGGGTGGAGCATCCCGCCATCCTGGCCGATGCTCGAT
>JBFIHN010000570.1:0-2047 GCA_041601775.1 Acidimicrobiales bacterium | reverse complement strand
GACGGCCACGTCGAGGGTCAGCGGTTCGGTGTCGCTGAGCCAGGGAGATCGTGCGGTCAACTCGATGGTCGCGTCGGGTTCGTCGTCGACCTGGCGTGCGGCGGCCGGCGCCGCGAGCGCGAGGAGGATGCCGACGACGGCGAGGACCCGTGCGATCGGGAGGCGGGGCATCGGGAGACGGCGCACCGGGAGGCGGTTCATCGGTCGGTGAGGTCGATCTCGAGCACGGCGAGGCCGCCGGGACGTTTCCGGAAGCCGAGACGCTCGTAGAGCGCGACCGCGCGTTCGTTGGAGACCTGGGTGTTCACCAGGGCCTCGGTCGTGCGCCATCGACGGAGCCAGTGCAGACCGTCGATCACGAGCGCGGCACCCAGCCCCTGGCCCTGGGCCTCGGGCGCGACGGCGAGGCGCTGGACGTAGCCACGGATGCCGGCCCGCCCGAACAACGCGTAGCCGGAGCCGTCGCGGACCAGTCGGAAGCGTGACGAGGGCGTGGCATGGGCCGCCTCGTCGAGCCCTGCGGCGTCGAGGCGCCAGAACGGCTCGAAGGCGGCGTGGTCGATGGTGAGGACCCGTGCCATGTCCCGCTTCGTGACCCGGCGCAGGCGAACCTCGCTCCGCTCGGGGAGGTCGAGCAGGTGATGACCCAACAGATGGAGCCGTTCGCGGATGTCGAAGCCGGCGTCCAGATAGGGCTGCCACTCATAGGGCGGCAACGCGGGGGTCACCGCGTGGGTGAAGCCGGAGCCGACGGCGCGGTCGAGCGCGTCTCGGACGAGTTCGGGTGGGACGATCGCACCGAGCGGCGCGGCCAGGCACTCCGCCGTGTCGTCTCGCCCTCGCCACGCCCGGACCCGGATGCGCACGCCGTTGGAGGAGACGGCGTCGGTCGCGGTCACACTTCGGACGCGGGGGAGGGGGCGGCCATGCAGTGCCAACGTTACGTGTCCCGTTTCTGGGCGGCACACTGGGTGCGATGGCCACGCTGCTGTACACCGATCCCCGGTTCGTCGAGCACGACACCTCGGCCGGGCATCCCGAGCGCCCCGAGCGGATGGGCGCGGTCGACCGTGGGGTGATGGCGTCGACGGTGCAGGAGGACCTGATCATCGTCGAACCCCGTCCGGCCACGGTCGACGAACTCGTCCGGGTGCACGACCGGGACTACCTCAACGCGCTCCGGCAGTTCTGTGTCGCTGGCGGGGGGCGACTCGACCCGGACACCGTGGCCAGCTCCCGTTCGTGGGATGTCGCCTGCCTGGCCGCTGGCGCCGGCCTCGACGCGGTCGAACGGTTGCGCGCCGGCGAGGCCGACACCGCGTTCTTGGCGGTGCGCCCACCCGGTCACCACGCCACCCCGACCCGGGCCATGGGCTTCTGCCTGGTGAACAACGTGGCCGTGACCGCTGCGGCCCTGGCCGAGGCCGGCGAGCGGGTCCTCATCGTCGACATCGACGCCCACCACGGCAACGGGACCCAGGACGCGTTCTGGAACGACCCCCGGGTCACGTACGTGTCGATCCACGAATACCCGATGTACCCCGGCACCGGCCCCGCCAACGAGACGGGCGGCTCCGAGGCACCGGGCACGACGGTCAACATCCCGGTTCCCGAGGGGGCCGCGGGCGACACCTATCGCCGAGCGATCGACGAGATCGTGGTGCCGATCGCCGAACGGCAGGCCCCGACGTGGCTGTTGGTCTCGACCGGCTTCGACGCCCACCGGAACGATCCCTTGACGGGCCTCGGCCTCACGTCGGGCGACTACCACGACCTCACGGCCCGGCTCTTGTCCCTGGTCCCGGCATCGCGCGCCATCGTCCTGCTCGAGGGCGGCTACGACCTCGATGCCGTGACGACCTCGACGGCCGCCACCCTCGGCGCCCTCTCGGGGGTCGAGATCCGTCCCGAAGGGGTCACCAGCGCCGGACCGGGGTCATCGGTCATCGACCAGGTCCGCCAGATCCATCACCTCTGACCCTCAAGAAGTCGGTCCGATCGGCCGATCACGGAGTCGTGGACCATCAGGAACTCCTTCGTGCCATGG
>JBFIHN010000569.1:0-2048 GCA_041601775.1 Acidimicrobiales bacterium | reverse complement strand
GTCGGCCGATGTCGGTCATCGTTGGTCGGGGGCGCGATGGGTGTGGGCGGCCTGGCCATCTCGATCGAAGATCATGAGGACCTCGGCCGGGCCCTCGTGCGCGGCGAAGCCGTGCGGGGTCATGGTCTCGAACTCGGCGGCCTCTCCGGTGTCGACGAGGATCTCGCGGTCACCGAGGAGGAGCCGGACCTTCCCCTCGAGGACGAAGAGCCAGTCGTGGCCGGGATGGACCCGTTGGTCCGGTGGCGCGTCGCTCGGTTCGAGCCGCACCTTGATCGCCTGGGTGGTCGCGGTCGGGCGGCTGAGCATCCAGGTGGTTCGTCCCCCGGACCGGTTCGGTGAGGGACGGATGACGACGTCGTCGTGGTCCTCGACGGTCAGGAGCGAGTCGAGGTCGACCTGGAGTGCTCGTGCGAGCGGGAGGAGCACGTCGAGGCTCATCGTCCGCTTGCCGGTCTCGATCCGGCTGATCGTGGACGGGCTGAGGTTCGCCGTCGCCGCGAGCGCGTCGAGGGACAGCCCGAGCGTGGTGCGCAGCGTCCGGAGTCGGGCGCGGACGACGGCTTCGATGTCGGTCGTGCCGCTGGCCATGGGCGCCTCCTGTCGGGCCTTGCGAATACCGCAAGGCCCCTTGCAGTCCGTTGTGGTGACCGTACCATCGTCGCCATGACCACCACACCACACCGAGTCGAACGCCATTGCGACGTCGCCGTCGTCGGAGGATCTGCGGCCGGGCTCGCCGCGGCGTTGCAGTTGGGCCGGCAACGTCGCACGACGATCGTGGTCGACGCGGGTGAGCCCCGGAACGCTCCGGCGGCGCACATGCACGGGTACCTGGGGCACGAAGGACTCCCACCTGGGGAGCTCCTCGGCATCGCTCGCGCCGAGGTCCGCAGCTACGGCGGCGAGGTGCTGGCGGACCGCGTCGTGACGGTGGCGCCCGGCGACGACGACCAGTTCCGGGTCGAGTTGGCGAGCGGCAACGCGCTCGTGGCGCGGCGGGTCATCGCGGCGACGGGACTCGTCGACGAACTCCCCGACATCGCAGGCCTCGCCGAGCACTGGGGGCGCGATGTCATCCACTGCCCGTTCTGCGACGGGTTCGAGGTCCGCGACCAGCGCATCGTCCAGGTCGTCACCCATCCGCTGGGACTCCACCAGGCCGGGTTGTTCCGTCAGCTGACGGCGCGGCTCGTGGTGGTCCTGCACGCCGGCGTCGATGCCGGATCCGCGGAGGTCGTGGCACTCCGCGACGCCGGCGTCGAGATCACCGACGTGCCCGTTCGGCGTGTCGTCGCCGACAACGGTCGCATCGTCGGCGTGGAGCTCGACGATGGGCACCGACTGGACGCCGAGACGGTGGTGGTCGGACCGAGGTTCCGTGTCCGTGCGGAGCCCTTCACCGCGCTCGGCCTGGTCCCGACGGCGCACCCGTCCGGCTTCGGTGATCATCTCGAGACCGACGCCATGGGAGCGACCACGGTTCCGGGTGTGTACGCGGCGGGGAACGTGACCGACCCGAGCCAGCAGGTGCTCCATGCCGCAGCGAACGGGAGTCGTGTGGGGGCGATGGTGGCGGTGGACCTGGCCCAGCACGACGTCGCGATCGCCGCTCGGATCTCCGGCAACGAGACCGACTGGGACCGTCGGTACCGGCGGGGTCCGGTGTTCAGCCGCAACCCGAACCCGACCCTCGTCGCCGAGACCGTCGCGCTGGCACCCGGTCGTGCGCTCGACGTCGGCGCCGGCGAGGGTGCCGACGCGATCTGGCTCGCCCGCAACGGCTGGACGGTCACGGCCAACGACATCGCCCAACGGGCCCTCGACCGGATCCAGGCGGACGCGTCGCCGGAACACCTGCCGATCGACTTCCTGCGCGGTGACGCGAACTCGGTCGACCTGTTCGAGCCCGAAGCGTTCGACCTGGTGACCGCGCACTACGCCTCGATCCCGCGCACACCCGACAACCGTGCGATCCGCAACGTCCTCGGCGCCGTGAGGGACGGCGGCACCCTCCTCGTCGTCGCCCACGACCCCCGACCACTGCG
>JBFIHN010000568.1:0-2055 GCA_041601775.1 Acidimicrobiales bacterium | reverse complement strand
CTCAGCGGTGGACGAGGTTGCCGAAGCGGTGGGTCGTCTCGCTGACCGCTTGCTCGCGCAGGTAGTGGCGCAGTTCCACCCGGCCGCTGGCGGTGACCGGGTCGTCGGCGAGGTGGATGTTGCGACGGGCGGCCACGGCGCGGACCTCGTCCGACACCGGTCCCAGGACACGGACCCGGGTGACGTCGAGCCGCTCGAGGCGGGCGGCGAAGTCGGCGTCGCTCTCGTGCCGGGCCCAGGACTCGATCAACGGGACGCCGCACCGCTGGGCCGCGGCCCGTACCCGTGCCGTGTGCTCGGTCGGGGTCCCCACGGCGACGCGCATCGCCACCGCCGGCAGGGGCCGGTAGCGGAACACGTTGCGCTCGCAGAACAGCGCCGTCGGGTCGTGCTCACGTCCGTAGTGCTCCCACCACCACTGCTGGTCGTCGGCCGCGGCGCCGGCCAGCCAGGACCCGGGAGCGGTCGTCGACGGGGACGACGTCGGCTGCCAGACGCCGAGCTGCATCACGTAGCCGGGTCCACCGGCCTTGGCGCCGGGGCCGACCGACGACGCCTTCCAGCCGCCGAAGGGCTGCCGCTGCACGATGGCGCCGGTGATCCCACGGTTCACGTAGGCGTTGCCCACCTCGACCCTGTCGGTCCACCGTTGGATCTCCTCGGGGTCGAGCGACTGGATGCCGCCGGTGAGTCCGAAGTCGCTGGCGTTCTGCAGGCGGATGGCGTCGTCGAGATCCCGGGCGGCCATCACGCCGAGGACCGGTCCGAAGCACTCGGTGCGGTGGAACCACGAGCCGGCGGTCACGCCGAGTCGGACCCCGGGTGACCACAGGCGGTCACCGAGACGCTGCGGACGCACCAACCACTCCTCGCCCGGGTCGAGACGGGTGAGCCCCCGGGTGAGCGCCTCGCCCGGCTCACCGATCAGCGCGTTCATCGTCACCCGCAGGTCGACCGATCGGCCGACCACGAGGCTCTCGACCGCATCGCGGAGCTGCCGCCGGAATCGTTCGGACGTGTACACGTCGCCGATGCAGATGGCCAGGCTCGCCGCCGAGCACTTCTGGCCGGCGTGACCGAACGCCGAGGCCACCAGGTCCTTCACGGCCAGGTCGAGGTCGGCGTTCGGGGTGATGACCATCGCGTTCTTGCCGGACGTCTCGGCGAAGAGGCGCAGGTCGGGTCTCCACGACCGGAACAGCGCCGCCGTGGCCGAGGCGCCGGTGAGGATCACGCCGTCGGCATGGGTGACGAGGTGGCGGCCGACCTCGTTCTCGGGGGCTCGGACGAACTGCAGGACGTCGCCGGGGACCCCGGCCGCCCAGCAGCACTCGGCGACGATCTCGGCACAGCGCGGCGTCTCCGGTGCCGGCTTGAGGATCACGCTGTTGCCGGCAGCCAGGGCGGCGAGCACGCCACCGGCGGGGATGGCCACCGGGAAGTTCCACGGAGGGATGACCGCGACGACGCCGAGCGGGTCGAACCGTGCGCCCTCCGCCTCGAGGTCGATCGCGAGCTCGGCGTAGTAGCGCGCGAAGTCGATGGCCTCGCACGCCTCCGGATCGGCCTGGGCCACGGTCTTGCCGGCTTCGTGGACCATCGCGGCCATCAGGTCGTGGCGGCGTCGGTCGAACTCGTCGGCCACCCGTCGCAGCGTCGCCCGGATGTCGTCACGGGGGAGTGCTCCCCACACCGCCTGTCCCGCACGCGCGGTGCCGAGCCGCGCCTCCATCCCCAGGAGGGAGTCGTCGACGGGCGCCGTCGGCCCGGTCGGTGGCGTCTCGACGATCGAGCGCGCCCACGCACGGTTGGCCGCCTCGGTGGGATCGGTCTCGGGGTCGGTGGTGAAGTGGTCCGGAGGGGGCCGTCGCCGCTCGAGCCGGTCGAGTGTCCGCCGCCGACCGGTCTCGACCTGCCAGCGGTCGGCGACCGCCACCCGGAAGGCGTTCTCCTGTTCGCCGAAGGCGAGTGACCCGGGGTGGAGGTCACCGAGCGAGCGGACGAAGTTCCCGGGTGCGGCGTTCTCCTCCAGGCGGCGGAACAGGTAGCTGATGG
>JBFIHN010000567.1:0-2063 GCA_041601775.1 Acidimicrobiales bacterium | reverse complement strand
GAGCACCAGCACCACGACCGCGACGACGACGAGCACGCGCCGGCTGGGGCCGCCGGGGTCGTCCGTCGGGTCGGCGCCGCCGGGTCGGATCTCGATCGACGGTGGTCGCAGTCGGATCGGTTCGGGTTCGGCGGCGGCGGGGGGTGGCGTCGCTATGGCCGTCATCGCCGATGCGGGATCGACCACGGGTTCGGGTGTGGCCGGGGGCGTGTCGGCCTCGGTCGGCGGTTCGGTCCCCGTCCCCGGTTCGGTCCCGGACTCGACGTCGGTCCCGAACTCGATGTCGGCCTCGGCCCCGATGTCGGCCTCGGCCTCGAACTGGAAGTCGAACTCGGTCTCGGTGCCGGTCCCGGTGTCGGTCCCGGTGTCGGACTCGGCCGCGATCGCCGCCCGGAGGGCCGCGATGATGGGGTCGGGGTCGGGGTCGGTCTCGGGATCGTTCGCTGTTTCGCCGACGTCGGGATCCGGTGTCGGAGCGGCGGCATCGTCGCCGGGGTCGTCGTCGGGGTCCGGCGATGCCAGCGACTCGAGCACGGCGTAGTGGTCGCGCGGCGTGCCGGGATTCCGCTCGACGCCGTCGTCGGGCGCGACCTCGTCGTCGACGGCGAGGAACGACAGGTCGAAGTCGGTCCAGCCCAGGTCGGCGGTCGGGTCGATGTCCTGGGGGATCTCGGCGAAGCCCCCCGGGCTGGTCGCCTCGTCGCCACCCCCGGGTGGGACGGGGAGGGTGAGGCCGGGCAGGGCGTCGCCGATCGCGCCGGCCAACTGGTGTGCGGAGGGCCGTTGCCCGGCTTCGACCCGTTGGGCGTTGGCTGCCGCCGTCCGGAACGCGGCCATGGCCCGTCGGCGACGGGTCGCGGCGCGCACCCCACGGTGCGCCGGACTCCACAGGGCCTCGGCGCCTTCGTCGAGCAACCGGTTGAGCATCGCTCCCAGCGCGGCCACGTCGGCACTCGCCTCGGCGGCGTCGCCGTCGCCGGCCTCGCCGAAGCCGATCAGGTGGGGGCGTCCTCGCTCGCTCACGACCACGTGGTCGGCATCGATACGGCGGTGGACGATGCCCTGGCGGTGGAGCACGTCGACGATCTCGGCCACCGCGCGCACGAGGGCTGCGGCATGGTCCGGCGCGATCGGGCCGAGGCGGGCGAGGGGGCTGCCGCAGTGGCGGAGGCGCAGGACGGAGTCGGTGGCGGCGACGACCTCGACCACGCCGGGGTGTGCGGCCCGCCGGAGGATGGCGGCCTCGTCGGCCAGACGGGCACGGTCGTCGTCGGTGCTGGCCTCCTTCACGACCTCGAGGCCGTCGGGGCCACGTTCGGTGCGCACAGCGATCACCATCGAGACCACCATAGCGAAATCCAATGAAATGCATCAAGGAGACGTGTCGGGGTGGAACGGCTGGTCACGGCCCCTGAGTCTGGCCCCCCGCCCGTGCTGTCATGCGGATGGGTTGGTCGGCATCGCGGCCGAACGCCTGGAGGAAGAGGTGGTCGATCTCGATCTCCACGGTCACCGAGACCACGTCGTCGGCGACGGACGTCGAGACGAGGTGGAGATCGTGGATGTCGGCCGCGGCGATGGCCTCGGCGGCGAGCACCTCGACCCGCACCGGGTCGTACACGATCTCGCCGGTGCGGCGCGCCGTGTCAGCGTCGAACCCGGCACCGGCGGCGTCGTTGGCGGCGTCGAACGCGACGTTGTACGCCTGCCGTTGTCCCAGGTACACGATCGCCGAGTCGACGGCGATGGCGCCGAGCAGGAGCACGATCAACACCGCGGCAGGCATCAGCATCAGGACCGAGCCCCGGGTCGAGCGAAGCCGGGTCATCGGATGCAGTCCGCTCGTCCGGCGACGTTGGCACGGGTGGGATCGATCAGTTCCGAGTGGGTGGCCACGATGGCGAACGGGGTGCCGAAGCCACCGACGAAGGGGATCCGGACCGCAGGGACCTCGGTCGACACCGTGACCTGGATCCGCTGGCATCGCTCGAGCACGGCGACGTCGGGCCGGAGTTCGACGTCGGCGGGGCCCGCTCGCCCGTGGTCGGCGAGGGTCTGTCGGG
>JBFIHN010000566.1:0-2070 GCA_041601775.1 Acidimicrobiales bacterium | reverse complement strand
GCGACGACACGGCCGTCGAGGTTGGAGTGCTCGAGGTACAAGAAGAGCACCTGTTGACGTTGGGTGGTCGAGTCCATCAGGCGATCGCTCCCCGGGTCTCGGTGCGGGTGAGGTAGTAGTCGACGTCGAAGCCGGCGTCGCCGGTGAGGTAGCGCCACAACGCAGCACGGTTCGCCAACTCGAGGCGATAGTCGGCCTCACCCAACCACCGTTCGCGATGTCGCAGGATCCCCGCGACCGAGTCGGAGCGGAACCGGGCGAACACGTGGTCCTCGGCGCCGTTCTGCATGGCATCGAGGTCGCCGGTGTCCCAGAGCCGCACCTGGGGCGCCGTGGGATTGAGTCGGATCTTGTACATGAGGCGATCGCGGTCCGACGGGTTCGGCATCCCCCGATGCCACATGCCCTGGTGGAAGAGCAGGATCGATCCGGCGGGGCCCTCCCACTGCCGTTCACCGGCCATGTGCACGTACCGGCCCACGTCGGTCTCGTGCACCCGGCGCAGATGGGTGCCCGGCACGAACCCGGTCCCGCCACCGCCGGGGAGGACCTCGTGGGGGAAGTAGAAGACCTGGAGGTCGAAGGCCAACGACGGGTCGACCATCGCGTCCTGGTGGAGGTACTGGCCGATGGGGTCACCGGCCGGCTTGTGGTGCACGAAGTCGTGGTCGAACACCGGGTCGGGGCCGACCAGCGATCGGATGGCGCCGGCCACCGTCGGATGCCGGAGCACGGCGCCGACGGCCGAGCCATCCGGATAGATCTCGGCCAAGCGCTGGCCCGTCGACGGCGCGTACGGCCGGTCGGGCGACCCCCACGTCGCCATGATCTGGCCCAGTTCGTCGGAGGCCGCGGCGTTGAGGTCGTCGGGGATGATCCCGGGGAGAGGGAGGAAGCCGCGAGCCACGAACGTGGCCACCTGCTCAGTCGTCAGCAGAGGAAGGTCACCCGTCATGGATCCGGACCATACGTTCCGTCAACCGGACGCGACGAGTGCCACCGCGAGCGCGGCCATGGCCAACCCGATCACCTGGATCCGTTGCAGCCGCTCGCCCAGCACCGACCGGGCGAGCACCAGGGTGCTGGCCGGGTACATGGCCGAGATGACCGAACCGAGCGCCAGCAGTCCCTCACGGACGGAGTAGAGGAACAAGACGTTCGCCCCCATGTCGAGCACCCCCGACGCGGCCACCACGGCGAGCAGGCGCCCGCGCACCGCCACGACCCGTGCCGTGACGAGGCCGAGGAGCCCGAGCAGCAGCACCGACGTGGTCCGGGCGGCGATCAGGGGCTGGATGCCGGCCCCGTCGCCGGTGCGGTCGACGAGGACGAAGAACATCCCGAACCCGAAGCCGCCGGCCAGGGCCGAGACCAGCACGTCGGCCCGCACGCGTTCGACCACGTCGACGTGTTCGCGGGCGATACACGCGATGGCGGGGAGAGCGAGGGCGATGCCCGCCCACGCGAGCGCGCTCGGGCGTTCACCGAATCCGACGCCGGCCACGACGGGCACGGCACCGGAGACCACCGCTGACACCGGGGCAACGACCGACATCGCACCGAGCGCCAGCGCACGGAAGAACTGCGTGAGCCCGACCGCACCCGCGATGCCGGCGGCTGCGCCCCACAGGAGGTCTCGGGTCTCGATCGTCGCCGGTGGCAGCACCGGCAGGAGCACGATGAGCATCAGGCCCCCGAAGAACTGGGAGCCGATCACGACCGACCATGCGGCCGTGCGCCGGGCGGCGAGGCCGCCGAGGAAGTCGGCGATCCCGAAGGTGATGGCAGAACCGAGCGCGAGGAGGACCGACATCGCCGGCGAGTCTGCCCGTTCTCTAGCCTCCGCTGATGCGTCTGAAGCGAGCGTTCGCGCTGATCATCGGTATCGCTGCGGCCGGTTGGGTCGGCACCGCCACGCTCCGCAAGGAGCGGGGCAACCCCACGGACGCTGCCCTCCCGACGATGAGCTCCGGCATGGCGCGGTCGGCCCAGGTCGCCCGCGTGGGGGGCCGCGCCGGCGGCACCTATGCGATCCACCGGGCCCGACGGGTCTTCGCCGACGCCGAACGT
>JBFIHN010000565.1:0-2082 GCA_041601775.1 Acidimicrobiales bacterium | reverse complement strand
GGTTCAGGCCCTGGCGCCCGACGAAGCCCGGGTCGGCCACCGTGCCCACCTCGATGGTGTCCTCGGTGATGCCCTGCAACTCGTCGGCGCCGGCATCGGTCAGCGCGCCCCCACCTTCGTTGGGCCCACACACGGCTTCGAGTGTCCCGAAGTCGCCGGCACCGCCGCCCGTCGCTTCGTCGGCCGCGGTGGTCGTGGTCGCCGACGGATCGTCGACCGCATCCTCGGCCCGGTCGCTACCGCATGACGCGGCGACGAGCGCGATCGTGGCCATCAACACGGCCAATACGCGAGTGCGCATCCTGGTCTTCCCCCTGTGGTTTGTCGTGTCTGCAGCAGTGCGTGCGGGGCTCCCGACGGGAGCACGAATGTCCTATCCGATCGTGAGCGGCTCCGCGGCGATCGCGGCACCGAGGTCGCGGGTGCAGGCGCTCGCGCCGCCGAGTTGGAGTTCGAGGTCCTTGGCCCACTGGAAGTACCGGTGGACCGGGTAGTCGATGTCGACGCCGATGCCGCCGTGTACGTGCTGCGCGGCGTGTACGACACGCTGCGACCCCTCGCACGCCCACATCGCGGCGCTGGCGGCAGCCTGGATGGCGGGCAGGTCGTTGTCGGTACGCCAGGCGGCCTGGCGTGCCGTCGCCTGGATGAGGTTGACGTCGAGCCACGAGTCGGCCATCCGATGTGCCACGGCCTGAAAGGTACCGATCGGTGCGCCGAACTGGTGGCGTTCCTTGCAGTGCGCGGCAGCGAGGCGCAGCGCGCCGGCGGCCACACCGCCGAGGTGGGCACAGCGCAGGACCCGGAGTTCGTGGAGGAGCGTCGACAGCGACGACAGCCCGTCGGACGACGCGACCATCCGAGCGGGGGTCTGGTCGAGGTGCACGCTGCGCAGGACCTGGCCCGACAGGGTCGTCGAGTCGACGGCCGTCGCCGATGTCGCCTCGACGACGAAGAGCCCGACTCCGCCGGTGGTGCGAGCGCTCACCAGCAGATGGCTCGCCGCCGTGGCGCCGGATGCGAGCCGCTTGGCACCGGACACGGTCCAGGCGCCGTCGTCTCCGGTCGACGCGGTGACGTACGGATCGGTCGACTCGCTCGCGTCGGGTCCTTCGCGGAGCGCGGGAACGACGATGGCACCACGGGCGACCTCCGCGGCCAGGGGGTCGCCTGCGGCGGCGAGCGCACGCCCACAGGCGACCGCCTCGACGTAGGGAACCATTGCGGCATGGGCGCCGACCGCTTCGGCCACCATCGCCGCCTCGGTGAGCCCGTAGCCGCCTCCGCCGCTCGCCTCCGGGAGCGCCAGCGCCACCAGATCGGCGGTCACGAGCGCGCTCCACAGGACCGCGTCGTGGGTGACGCCGTCACGCTCGAGGGTGCGCAGCGTGTCGGGGGTGGCCCGGTCGCCGACGATCTGCATCGACAGATCGATGACGGCTTGCTGGTCGTCAGATGGGGAGAGATCCATGGGTGCCTCGTCGATCCTCGTCCGGTCAGGTCCGTGGGACTCGGGGAAGACCGAGCCCGAACAACGCGACGAGATCACGCTGGATCTCGTTGGTTCCGCCCCCGAAGGTGAGGATCAACGATCCTTGGCAGCCGCGTTCGAGACGACCAGCGAGCTCGGCCTCCGGTGTCCCCCGTTGGAGCGCCGCCGCGGGGCCGATGATGCCCATCAGCAGCCGGTAGGCCTCGAGGTAGAACTCGGTGGCGTAGAACTTCGTCGCCGACGCATCGGCCGGGTTCGCTCCCCCCGACGACGCGACCTTCCAGCTCATCAGGGTCACGGCGTCGAGACCGGACACGACCTTGGCGAGGTCGGCCTGGACCCACTCCTGGTCGATCAGCCGACGACCGTCGGCGAGCTTGGTCTCCTTCGCCCACGCGACGACGTCCTCGATCGACCGGCTGATCATCCCCGGGGGCCCGAGCGACACTCGCTCGTAGTTCAACTGGTTGGTGATGAGGGTCCAGCCACCGTGCACTTCGCCGACGATGTCGGCGTCGGACACGCGCACGTCGTCGTAGTAGGTGTTGAACGTCGACGCGTTGACCATCGTGTCGATCTTGGTCATCGAG
>JBFIHN010000564.1:0-2087 GCA_041601775.1 Acidimicrobiales bacterium | reverse complement strand
GTCCGAGCCGACTTCACGTCGTCGGGCAAGACCGTGTCGCTCGCCGACCTGATCGTGCTCGGCGGCTGTGCTGCGGTCGAGGCCGCAGCGAAGGCGGCCGGTGTCGACATCACGGTTCCCTTCGCTCCCGGACGGACCGACGCGACTCCGGACCAGACCGATGCCGACTCGTTCGTCCCGCTCGAGCCGACGGCCGACGGCTTCCGCAACTTCCTCGGCAAGGGCCACGTGCAGACCGCCGAAGAACTCCTCGTCGACCGCTCGCAGCTGCTGTCGCTGAGCGCACCGGAGATGACGGTGCTCGTCGGAGGCATGCGTGTGCTCGGCGCCAACGCCGACGGCTCGGACCGCGGGGTGTTCACCGACCGGGTGGGCGTGCTCACGAACGACTTCTTCGTGCACCTGCTCGATCTCGGGACCGAGTGGACGTCGACCGACGACACCGACAACGCGTTCGAGGGCCGGGACCGGTCGACGGGCGACGTGCGGTGGACGGCGTCGCGCTACGACTTGATCTTCGGATCGAACTCGCAGCTCCGGGCCATCGCGGAGGTGTACGCAGCGGACGACGCCACGGACAAGTTCGTGGCGGACTTCGTCGCCGCGTGGGACAAGGTCATGAACCTCGACCGGTTCGACCTCCGCTGACGGCGGCTCACGTCCCGCAGAAGGTCTGGTACCCGGCGTCGAAACCGTCGGGGGCAGGCCGAGCCTCGGTCTCGTGGCCGGGCCGCTCCACGTAGGGGTCGGTCACGAGATCGAGGAGGCGCTCGAACGGCGCGAGGTCGCCACCGACGGCCGCGTCGTCGAGTGCCGCCTCGACCAGGTGGTTCCGTGGGATGTACACCGGGTTCACCCGGTCCATGGCGGCGGCCACGGCGTGTGGCTCCTGGGCGCCGAGGGCAGCCCGCCACGTGGTCAGCCACGACGCGACGTCCCTTCGGTGGTCGGGGAAGAGCGCATCGAGCGCCGTCGCGTCGCCCCGGAGTTCGTCCGCCAGCGCTCGGTAGGTCGAGGTGTGGTCCGCCCGCGCCTGGGTCTGGAGCGAGACGAGACCGTCGAAGAGATCGCTGTTGCCGGTCCGGTCCGGATCGACCCCCAGCTTCGTGGCCATGCCGTGTGACCACGCCCGCTGGTAGCGATCGACGAAGCGCTCGAGTTCGCCGGTCGCGAGTGCCACGGCGGTGTCGCGGTCGTCGTCGATCGCGGGGAGCATGGCCTCGGCCAGGCGGGTCAGGTTCCACTGGGCGATCGCGGGTTGGTTGCCGTAGGCATAGCGACCGGCGTGGTCGATCGAGCTGAACACCGTCGCGGGGTCGAAGCCGTCCATGAACGCACAGGGCCCGTAGTCGATGCCCTCACCGGAGATGGTCACGTTGTCGGTGTTCAGGACACCGTGCACGAAGCCGACGAGCATCCAGCGGGCGACCAACTCCGCCTGGACCTCGATCGTGTGGCGGAGCAGCGCCGTCGCCGGCCGGGTGCCGTCGTCGCGGACGATCCCGTGGCGGTCGACGGCGTGGTCGATCAGCGGTTCGAGTGTGTGGCCGCCGTCGAGCCACCGTGCGTACTCGAAGGTGCCGACGCGGAGATGGCTGGCGGCGACACGGGTGAGGATCGCTCCCGGCTCGGGATGCGTCCGAGCCACCGTCTCGCCGGTGGCGACCACGGCCAGGCTGCGCGTGGTCGGGACGCCGAGGGCATGCATCGCCTCCGCGATGAGGAACTCGCGCAGCATCGGCCCGAGCGTCGCCCGTCCGTCGCCGCCACGTGCGTACGGCGTCCGGCCCGATCCCTTGAGGTGGACGTCGCGGACCCGTCCGTCGGGGCCGGTCACCTCGCCCAGCAACAACGCCCGGCCGTCGCCGAGACGCGACGAGTAGTTCCCGAACTGGTGGCCGGCGTAGCCCATCGCCACCGGCTTGGCGCCGCCGGGAACCGCGTTGCCGGCCAGCACGGCGACACCGTCGTCCGATCGGAGCCAGTCGACGTCGAGGCCGAGCTCGTGGGCGAGCGATCGGTTGCACGCGACCAGGACCGGGGACGGCACGGGTGCTGCTGCCCACTCGACCGCGAGATCGGGGAGG
>JBFIHN010000563.1:0-2088 GCA_041601775.1 Acidimicrobiales bacterium | reverse complement strand
GCTCGTGAGGCCGGCTACGACGGCGTCCAGCTGGGTTCGGCCAACGCCAAGTTGCTCGACCAGTTCTTGTCCCCGTTCTACAACCGACGCGACGACGAGTTCGGTGGCGGGCTCGAGAACCGGGCCAGCGTCCTGCGACTGATCCGCGAGTCGGTGGCCGAGCAGGCGGGCGCCGACTATCCGTGCACGGTCAAGGCACCTGCGGAGGTCGCACCGCCCGGATTCCCTCGTTCGAGCGCGTCCGAGGCGCTCGAGTTGTGCCGACTCGTCCAGGAGTGGGGGTTCGACGCCGTGACCCCGGTGGAGGTATCGGTCTTCCCGGACACCACGCTGTCGCGCGGTGGGGTCCCCGACTCGTTGTGGACCAATCCGGGCATGGCGAAGCGCCTCCGGTCCGCTGCTCCCGGTCGCGGACGTCGAGCAGTCCTGAAGGCCGGGAGCTGGTGGGGTGGCAAGACGGCGCCCTTCGAGCCCCGGTGGAACCGATCCCTCTACGCCAGCGCCTCCGCGGTGCTCGACATCCCGGTCTTCGCGGTCGGCGGGATCCGCACCAGCGAGGAGGTCAACGAGATCCTCGACACGGGCGAGGCCGACATGGTCGGGATCGGTCGGCCCTTCTATGCCGAGGCCGACCTCGCCGCGAAGATCCTCGGCGGCGATCCGACCGAGCGACGCTGCCAGAACTCCAACCGCTGCGTCCCGGCCCAGATGCTGGGCATGAAGGGTGTCTGCTACAACCCGGATGTCCGCAAGACACCCTGAGCCATGGACGCGACGGTGCCGGGACGCGATGCTGCGGTCATGGCAGATGACGCGCTCACGGCCCTCGCCCACGACCAGATGCCCTTCGCCGCCGGTCTCGGCCTCCGGATCGACCGGGGGACGCCCGACGAGGTCGTCGGGTCCGCCGACTGGCGCGCCGACCGGTGCACGGCCGGCGGCATGCTCCACGGCGGCTATCTCATGGCCCTCGCCGACACCGTGGGCGCGTTGTGCGCGTTCCAGCACCTCCCACCCGGAGCGATCACCTCGACCATCGAGTCGAAGACGAACTTCTTCCGCGGCGTGTCCGACGGCGAGATCACCGTCACCTCGACGCCGATCCACACCGGCCGGACCACCATCGTCGTCCAGACCGACATCACCCGCGGCGACGGCAAGCACGTCTTGCGCACCACCCAGACACAGGCGGTCATCCGACTCGACTAGGGGTCCCCTAGATTCGGGCCGATGGCGAGCGTCATCCCCGTCGACGATCGGGACGATCCACGGTTGGTCGAGGTCTCCGGGCTGAACGACGCCCAGGCTCGGGCGGTCACCGAGGCCGAACACGGGTGTTTCGTCGTCGAGGGACTGCTGGTCCTCGAAGCCGTCGTGCTCGACTCGCCGTACCGGTTGCGCAGCGTCCTGGTGAGCGAATCGAAGCTCGCGCGCGTCCTCCACGTACTCGGCGACACCGACGTCGACGTCTTCGTCGGAACACCTGCCCTGCTCGAGTCGGTGACCGGGTTCCCCATCCATCGCGGCATCATCGCTTCGGCGGCCCGGATCCCCCTCCCGTCGGTCGAGGAGGTCGTCTGCGATGCGCGGCGGGTCGTCGTCGTCGAGGGGCTGAACGACCACGAGAACATGGGGGCGATGTTCCGGAACGCTGCCGCCTTCGGGGTCGGGGGGATCCTGCTCGACCCCACCGCCGCCGACCCGATGTACCGACGGTCGGTCCGTGTCTCGATGGGTCACCTGTTGCACGTCCCGTGGACGCGCACCCGTCCCCTCCCGCAGGGGCTCGCACCACTCCACGACGCCGGGTTCACCACCGTCGCGTTGACCCCAGCGGGCGAGACCTCGATCGACGAGCTCGCTCCCACCGACCGTCTCGCGTGGATCGTGGGAGCCGAGGGCCCTGGCCTGGACGACGCGACGATGGCGGCGGCCGACATCCGGGCACGGATCCCCATCGCAGCGACCGTCGACTCGTTGAACGTGGCCACCGCCGCCGCGATCGCGTTCTCCCACGATCCGGGCTGACGGTCAGACCGGCACGGCCGCCGTGGTCGGGATCGATGCCCGCAGCTTGGTGTTGGTCAG
>JBFIHN010000562.1:0-2103 GCA_041601775.1 Acidimicrobiales bacterium | reverse complement strand
CCGAGCGCCGACCGGACAGCGTCGCGGCGATCGAAGCCGTCCCCGGCATCGGACCGGCCCGAGCCCGACGTTTCGCGCCGGAGGTCCTGGCCATCGTGCAACGTTCGGGCGAGTCGACATGAGGTTCACCGTCACGCAGCGATTCCGCCACTCCGCCGCGCGCTGCGCCGAGGCGTTCACCGATCCGGACCTCTATCTCGGCTTCGCCGACCTCCCGAAGGTCGCTGTACCCGAGGTCTTGAGCCGGGAGGTCGCCGGGTCTCGGATCCGGATGCGCATCCGCTACCGCTTCGACGGTGAGTTGCACGGCGCGGCACGGGTCGCGGTCGACCGCGACAAACTCACCTGGGTCGACGAGTCGGTCCACGACCTCGACCGTCGCTCGGTCAGCTTCACCCTCCAACCGGACCACTACGGGTCGCAGTTCCGCGGGCGCGGGACCTACCGGTTCGTCGACACCGCCGAGGGGTGTGAGCGCGTCGGGGACATCGAGATCGCCGTCTCGTTCCCCCTCGTCGGCCGTGTCGTCGAAGGGGCGATCGCGTCCGGGCTGCGGGAGCACCTCGCCGACGAGGAGGGCGTGGTCGAACGATTCCTCGACGGCCAGTAGCGTCGCCCGCCGTGCGCCTCGCCACCTGGAACGTCAACTCGCTCAAGGCCCGCCTCGACCGCGTCGAGGCCTGGCTCGGGGAGACGGACACGGACGTGCTGTGCATCCAGGAGACCAAGATGGCCGACGACGCCTTCCCCGCGCTCTCCTTCGCCGGACTCGGCTACGACGGCGCCCACCACGGGCAGGGCCGCTGGAACGGCGTCGCGATCCTGTCTCGCGTCGGTCTCGACGAGGTCGTCCACGGGTTCGCCGACGACGGCCCCGCCGACGACGAGGCTCGCCTCCTGACCGCTCGATGCGGATCGACGGTGGTGGTCACCGCCTACGCCCCGAACGGACGCGAGGTCGGCCACGAGCAGTTCCTCTACAAACTCGACTGGTTCGATCGACTGGTCCGTCACCTCGACGTCGTCACCGAGCCGTCGGACGATGTCGTGCTCTGCGGCGATCTCAACATCGCTCCGGAGGACCGCGACGTCTGGAGCATCGCGGAGATCCACGGGTCGACCCATGTCACCCCCGACGAGCGGGCCCGCTTCCAGGCGCTCCTCGACTGGGGGACCGACGACGCGTTCCGTCACTGCCATCCCGACACCGAACAGCTCTACACCTGGTGGGACTACCGCGCCGGCAACTTCCACAAACACAAGGGCATGCGCATCGACCACGTCCTCACGTCGCGTTCGGTGACACAGCGACTCCGATGGTCGGTGGTCGACCGGAACGCCCGCAAGGGCGAAGGGCCCTCCGACCACGCGCCGTTGCTGATCGACTTCACCGACTGAGCCCACCCCACGGGGCGGCCGGTGGCGTGCTAGCCAAGGCGACGTGAACGACGTCTCCGACAACGAGCCCGCCGACATCAAGAGCGCGTGGCTCGAGCACATCCATGCACTCGCCGCCGGCGTGCACACCGAGCGCGGCAAGGAGCTGCGACGCGTCGCCGACGCGACCCGGCGCGTGCTCCACGGCATGGTGATGACCGACCTCGACGTCGACGTGTTGCGAGACGCCGCGACCCGACTCGAAGCGGTCGCGGAAGCATTCGATCAGTCGACGACGCGATCGATGTACGAGGGGTTCGGCGAGTCGGCGAACGCCGGCGACCCGCAGGGCTTCTTCGAACACGGGCCGATGCTGGGGCACTCGAACCCGCTCGCACCGCCGATCGCCCTGTCGGTGGTCGACGACAAGACCATGAAGGGGGTCGTGACCTTCGCCGGGGGCTACGAGGGCCCGCCCGGCTGCGTCCACGGCGGCTACATCGCGGCCGCGTTCGACGAGGTCCTGGGCGCGACACAGTCGCTGTCGGGGACACCCGGGATGACCGGCCGCCTCTCGGTCGACTACCGCTCGCCGACGCCACTGCACGAGGAGCTGGTGTTCACCGGGACGTTCGAGGGCCGTGAGGGCCGCAAGAACTTCACGTCGGGCACCTTGCACGTCGGTGACCGTCTGTGTGCGGAGGCCCAGGGCCTGTTCATCTCCAT
>JBFIHN010000561.1:0-2115 GCA_041601775.1 Acidimicrobiales bacterium | reverse complement strand
CGTTGGCGGGCGATCAGCTGGTGGAGGAGCAGTACTACTGGCTCACGTGCACCGACGCCGCCGGGGAGATGGTGGTTGCACGGTTGTTCCAGTACCAGCCGGGCGAGACGGCCATCACGGCCGACGAGCTGGCGCGGCGGGCGCAGGATCAGTTGGCGATCCGGTATCCGGAGCCGCGGACCAGTCCGGGGTTCGGGATCGACCAGATCGTGGGGATCGAGACGTGGATGTGGATCGACGCGGCGACCTGGCAGCCGGTGTCGGCGACGGCGTCGATCCCGGGGTTGTCGGTGTCGGCGACGGCGACGCCGCGGCAGGTGACGTGGGACATGGGCGACGCGACGACGGTGGTGTGCGAGGGACCGGGCACGCCCTATGACGCCGAACGCCCGATCGTCGACCAGTCGTCGGACTGCACGCACGTGTACCAGCGACGTGGCGCGCATGTGGCGAGCGCGACCGTCGTGTGGTCGGTGGCGTGGCGATCGAGCGACGGGACCAGCGGCTCGCTGGCCGACGCGTCGCGGACGACGCAGTTCCCGATGACGGTCGTCGAACGCCAGGCCGTCGGACGCTGACCGACGCCGGTCGGGTCAGTCGACGAAGACCGGTTCGGCGTGCTCGCCGCCGATGACGGGCGGGAGGTCGCGGGCAAGCGTCGTCGGGTCGTGCGGGAGCAGGAACCGGGCGGCAGCGGCCGCCGCGAAGACGACGAGGGAACCGAGCAGGGCGGCGAGGCCCAGACCGTCGACGAAGGCCTGTTGCGCGGCGAGTGCCAGTGACTCGCCCTGGGCACCGCCGACCTGGCCGGCCACGGCGAGGGCACCGGTGAGACCGGACTCGGCGACCGAAGCCGCCTGGTCGGGGAGGCCGACGATCGACGACGCGATGCCCGACGAGTACTGCGAGGTCACGACCGAACCCAGCACGGCGACACCGAGGGCGCCACCGAGTTCACGGGTGGTGTCGTTCATGGCCGAGCCGACACCGGCCCGGTTGAGGGGCACCGACGACATGATCAGCGTCGTGAGCGGGGTCATGGTGATGGCCATGCCGAAGGCCAGGGGCACCATCGCCAGGTAGACGTTCCCCAGGCTCGAGTCGACGCCGACGAAGGAGAACAGCAACAGGCCGATCGCCGTCGACGACAACCCGAACGGGACCACGCGGGCGGCACCGAAGCGTTCGACCAGCGTGGGGACCCGAGGCGCCGTCATCATCATGATGAACGCGAAGGGCAGCTGCAGCAGTCCGGACTCGAACGGCGAGTAGTCGAGCACGAGCTGGAGGTACTGGGCCATGAGGAAGAAGGTCCCGAACATGGCGAAGAACGTGAGCGACATGCCGGCCGACGCCACGCTGAAGCGGCGGTCCGAGAACAGCTTCAGGTCGAGCATCGGGTAGCGGGTCCGGAGTTCACGCACGGCGAAGAGGCCGAGGGCGAGGCCCGAACCGGCGAAGGTGAGCAGCGACTCGGTCGACAGCCAACCGTGGTGCGGGCCTTCGATGATGGCGTAGACGAGCGACGACAGGCCGACGATCGACAGGAGGGCACCGGGCACGTCGAGGGGCTGGTTCTCGGAGTCCTTCGACTTCGGGAGCAGGATGGCACCGGCGACCATCGCGACGGCGATGAACGGGACGTTGATGAGGAAGACCGACCCCCAGTAGAAGTGCTCGAGCAACCAGCCGGAGGCGATCGGGCCGATGGCCGCACCGCCACCGGAGATGCCGGCCCAGACCGCGATGGCCTTGGGCCGCTCGTGGGCGGGAAAGACGTTGGTCAGGATCGAGAGCGTCGAGGGCATGATGAAGGCGGCGGCGACGCCCATGACGGCGCGGGCGCCGATGACCATGCCCGACGTGTCGGAGAACGAAGCCACGACCGCGCCGGCGAGGAAGACGAGCAGGCCGGCCTGCAACGCACCCTTGCGGCCGAAGCGGTCACCGATCGTGCCGGCGGTGAAGAGCAGGCCGGCGAAGACCAAGGCGTACGAGTCGACCATCCACTGGAGGGCGCTGGTCGAGGCGTCGAGTTCGCTCGCCAGCGTCGGCAGGGCGACGTTGAGCGAGGTGTTGCCGATGATGACGATCATCAAGCTGGCGCAGAGCACG
>JBFIHN010000560.1:0-2117 GCA_041601775.1 Acidimicrobiales bacterium | reverse complement strand
CCTTGTGGCACGGAATCCGCCACTTTGTCGTCAAGGTTCGTTGCTCGCGTGCCGATGGAGGAGTCATGTCGAACGCCATCACCCACCACAGCCGATCGATCGCCAAGCAGACCCTGTTGGGAGTCATCGCCGCACTGGCCCTCGTGGCCGGAGCGAGCATGGCGCTCGCTGCCGACGGCGACGGGACGGAGGAGCCCGCGACCACGTGTCCCGAGACCGGCGACACGACGACCACCGCGGTCGAGGACGACGCCGCGGCGGAGTCCGATGTCGAGGCCGACGTCGAGACCGACGACGAGTGTGCGCCGACGTCGACCACCGTTGCCGAGGACCCGGAGTCCGACGAGGACGATGGCGACGAGGGAGACGACGGGGAGTCGGAGGAGACCGACGAGGAAGACGAGGCAGACGACGGAACCGACGACGCCGACGACGCCGGCGACGCCGGCGAGGAGGTCGCTGACGAGACCGACGGTGACGACGAGTTCCGCAACCACGGTGAGGCCGTGAGCAAGGCCGCCCGCGAGGACTGCGAACCCGGCCCCGGCCACGGTGCATGTGTCTCCGAGGTGGCTCGGTCGAACGCCGGCAAGCACGGGTCCGAAGAAGGCGACGACGAGGTCGACGACGAGAGCGACGACGACATCGACGACTCGTCCGAATCGACCGAATCCACCCGGACCGAGAAGCCGGCCAAGGCCGCCAAGGGCAACGGGGCGTCCAAGGGCAAGGGCCACAAGGGCTGACGACGCGGGTCGATCGACCCATCAAGGTCCAGCGACGCCGCGACGATCATTCGGCCATGACCGCATCCATCTCCCGGGCCGTGCGCCTCGCCGCCGTCGCAACGCTGTCGACCCTCGCCGTCCTCTCGGGTGGGGACGCCGCCGGCGTGGTGCAGTTGCCGGCTCAGCCGAACGCGGTCGGAACGGGCAACGCCAGCGCCGGCCCCAACCGGGCCAGGTAGTCGGCTCGGGGGACGTCGACCGCCCCGAGCGACACCAGGTGGTCGGTGGTCCACTGGACGTCGAGCAGGCGGCCGACGTCGTCCTCACGCAAGATCTCGACCAGCGCGACGAGCGCGACCTTCGAGGCGTCCGTGGCTCGGTGGAACATCGACTCACCGGCGAAGAGGCCGCCGATGCTGACCCCGTAGAGCCCGCCCACCAGCCGATCGCCGTCGTAGGTCTCGACGCTGTGCGCCCATCCCATCTCGTGGAGCCGACGGTACGCCGCACGGATGTCGTCGGTGATCCAACCGCTCGGTCGTCCGGGGTCGGCGCACGCCGCCACCACCTCGTCGAATGCGGTGTCGACTCGGACCTCGTAGCGACGGCACGACGTCCGCAGGGAACGCGAGACCTTCAGGGACTCGAGGGGCAGGACGCCGCGGGGGTCGGGCGACCACCAACCGAGCGTCCGCCCACCGTCGACGTGCATCGGGAACAGACCCGTGCGGTAGGCGTGGAGCACCGTGCCCGGTTCGAGGTCACCGCCGATGCCCGCGACACCGTGCTCGTCGGCGGCGTCCGGTTCCGGCAGGTGCCACTGGCACGGTGGTGGCTCGATGCGCACAGCGGCGATTGTCCCCGACAGCGGTGGTTCTGAACGAACCACGACCGGGGATGTATGGGGGACACCGCCATCCGCCACCGTCACTCACGAGGAGATCCCATGGACAACAAGACCCCGAACAGCGCAACGAAGGGCGAGCGCGGCTACGCCGGCGGCGTCTACATCCCCGGCATCGTCGTCGTCATCCTCTTGGTCGTTCTCCTGCTGGTCGTGCTCTAGATCCGTCCCCCACCACGCGAACCCCATCACGCGAACCCCATCACGCGTACGAGGCCGGGCGCAGGGGCCCGGCCTCGTTCGCGTCCAGCCAGCGGCGAGCGCCGCAGCGGGATCAGTACTCGTAGAACCCGGCGCCGGACTTCCGGCCGAGGTGCCCGGCGACGACCATGCGACGCAGCAGGGGGACCGCGGCGTAGTTCGGGTCGCGGAACTCGTCGTAGAGCGCGTCGAGGATCGACAGCGACGTGTCGAGGCCGACGAGGTCGAGCAGCGCCAACGGACCCATCGGGAAGTTGCAGCCGCCCTTCATGGCCGCATCGATG
>JBFIHN010000559.1:0-2118 GCA_041601775.1 Acidimicrobiales bacterium | reverse complement strand
GCGTGTCGACGAACCGGACCTCCCTCCGCGTCCGGCGCCGGAGCGGCTGACCGGCGCAGACCGAGCGATCCGCAAGCTGCCCGACGCCGCCCTCGCGGCCGAACTCCAGCGCCGCGGATGGGTCGTGATGGAGCCGTGACCGACCGATGACCGCGGCGGTGACCGCTGGCGCCGGATTCCTGCTCGCCGAGCGGGTCCTCGCGTCGATCGCCGCCTACCGGACCCGGGTGACGACGCTCCACATCACTGCGTCGCCGATGCCCGATGCCCGATGCGCAGGACGTGGGCGACTGCAGGTGGCACGTCTGCCGGCCACGTCACGTCGAGACCGTTGCCCGTCGACCGCCGCTCGAGCGGGCCGTGGCCGAGCAACTCGACCGGGCCGTTCGGCATCACGCCGGAGATGACGACCGGACCGGGAGCGGGGTCACCGAGGACGATGACGTAGAGCGCACCGTCGGCCTGGGTGAAGCGGACCTCGAGCCCGGCGTCGGTGGTCGCTTCGGCTCGGGTCCAGGGCCGGGTTCCGGTGACCGCCTCGCCGTTGCCGTCCAGCCACTCGCCGAGCGCGGCGAGGCGCTCGCTCTGGAGCTCGGGGATGACGCCGTCCACGCCGGTCGGCCCCACGTTGAGCAGCAGGTTGCCGTTCTTGGCCACCGTGTCCACGAAGCCGTGGATCACCTCGGTGGCGTCGATGATGTCGTCGTCGGTCTCGACCCGGTTGTACCCGAAGGAGTGCCCGAAGCCCCGACAGGTCTCCCACTTGTGGGCGCGGATCTCGGACTCGGCCGTGTACTCGGGGGTGGCGTAGTCGGCGAAGTACGGGACCGACTGGACCATGCCGCCACCGGCCGAGACCCGTCGCCCCAGCGCGTTGGCCACGGCCCGGCCCGGTCGGGTGTCGAGCACCTTGGCGATCCGGTTCGGGACCACGCGCATGCGGTCGTTGATCACGCCGTCGGGGACCCGGTCGAGGTACTCGACGAGGATCTCGTCACGGGCGAACTCGGGCGGCAACGAGATGTCGTTCCACAGCACGCTCGGCTCGTAGCGGTCGATCAGTTCTCGCACGTGGGCTTCGGCGTAGGCGCGGTAGACGGGATCGGTCGGCACCGTGGCGTAGACCGACGCCAGGTCGGTGATCGGCCGGGTCACGAACGACCAGTCGAGGCCGCCGCAGTAGTAGATGCCGAAGCGCATCCCGCGGGCCCGCACCGCGTCCGCGAGCTCGCCGACGACGTCGCGCTCGGTCTGCCAGCCGTCCTTGGAGGGATGCGGGTGGGCCGACGGCCACAGCAGGTACCCGTCGGAGTGCTTGGTGGTGAGCACCACGTAGCGGGCGCCGGCGGCCGCGAAGGTGTCGGCCCATGCCGCCGGGTCCCAGTCGTCGAGCATGGCCGTGAACGGCTCGCGGAAGTCCTCGTAGGGCGCGTCGCCGTAGTGCTCGCGGTGGTACGCCTCGGTCGCGCTGCCCGGGGTCCGCATGCTGTTGAGGTACCACTCGGCGTAGGGGATGGTGCCTGCCGCCATGGCGTCGACGATCTGCGTGAACGCGGGCCCGTCGCCGTCGAGCGTGGGCGCCCACCCCGGCACCGAGTACAGGCCCCAGTGCACGAAGATGCCGAGCTTGGCGTCCTCGAACCACGGCGGTGCGTGGTGGCGGGAGAGGATGGCCTTGGCGTCGTCGGGGTCGTGGGACACGGCCGGACCGTACGTCGCCACCCCGGCAACCGACACACCCGCTGCCCCTGACGCGGAGGAGTCGGGCCGGTCTCCGGATTCCTGTGACGCCACGGACCCCATGAGCGCGCCTCACGTCACCGGAATCGGGTCGGACTGGATGCGGCGCGGACGGTCCGGGTGGGATCGGCAACTGTTGATGTCATCGGTCGTCACCGATATTCTGCGGCGGTGCCGCTGCTCGAAGCCAGCCCCGCGTCCGTTGCCGCCCGCTTGTTCCGGGGCCTCGCCGACCCGACCCGGGTGGCGATCCTGCAGGCCCTGCTCGACGGCGAACAGCGGGTGACCACCCTGGTCGAGTCGGTCGGGACGTCGCAGTCGAACGTGTCCGGTCATCTGGCGTGCCTGCGCGAGTGCGGGCTGGTGCTGGACCGGCCG
>JBFIHN010000558.1:0-2119 GCA_041601775.1 Acidimicrobiales bacterium | reverse complement strand
GAACTACGTGCCGATGCAGTTCGACGACCACTCGATCCTCATCCTCATCCAGGAGGAGGGGAACGGGCAGCGGATGATGGACGAAGCGGTCCGCATCTGGCACGACCCGACGAAGGAGCCCGAGTGGCTGGGCTCGGCTCATGTCTCGCACACGTTGCGCCCGGGCACCCGGCTCGTCGAGACGCCGTCGACCTTCCATCTCCCCGACGCACCGGACGGGCCGCTCGAGATCCTGTGTACGCCCCTGGTGCACAACTACATCGGCATCGGGACCGGCTACGGCCTGGGCGACGAGTACCGCCACGGCATGTGGCTCGGCGACGAGACCACCGTCGAGGGCAAGTCGTGGCCGATGGACGAGCTCGGGGAGTGGGCGTGGTGGGCCATCGTCGACCACTGCGCACGCTTCGAGTACTCGGACGGATCGGCCGACCACACCGGACACGGGATGTTCGAGCACATGTTCGTCGGCCCGTACCCGCAGGGCGGCCTGCCCGAAGGAACGAGCGTTGGCACCTGACCGGTGATCGGGGTCAGAGCAGGCGACCGAGCGCCCGCTCGACGGCGGGGACGTACCCGCCGCCGAACTTGACGGCGTGCACGATCAGGGGCGCCAGCTGGTGGAGCGGTACGCGTTCCTCCCAGCCTTCTGCGAGGGGAGTCGCGGCGGCGTAGTCCGCGAAACAGGCGTCACCGAAGCCGCCGAAGAGCCGCATCATCGCGAGATCGAACTCCCGGTGGCCGCCGTGGGCCGCCGGATCGATCAACCACGACTGCCCGCTGTCGTCGACCAGACGGTTGCCGGTCCAGAGGTCGCCGTGGAGACGAGCCGGCGGCTCCGGGTCGCCGCCCAGGTCGTCGAGACGATCGCTCACGCGGTCGATGGCCCGGACGGTCGACGCCTCGAGCGCCCCCTGATCCCGCGCCAGACGCGCGAGGGGGATCAGTCGCTGCGTGGCGTAGAACTCGACCCAGGTCTCGCAGGGCTCGTTCGGCAGACCCCGGCTCCCGGTGGTCCGCCGATCCTCGCGGCCGAACGTCGCGGCGCCGGTGCTGTGCAAGCGCGCCAGCGAAGAGCCGAACACGGCCTCGGTGTCGGGCCGGGGGTCGCCCTCGTCGATCCACTCGAGCACCAGGAACGCCGGGTCGTCGCCGACCGCCAGGACCGCCGGGACCAGGACGGCCTCCGCTTCCCGCAACCACGCGAGCCCCGCCGCCTCGGTGCTGAAGAAGCCCTCGGGCGGGTCCGCATGGGTCTTGACGAACACGCGGCGTCCGTCGCCGAGGGTCGTGTCGTAGGCGTCGCTCACGTCGCCGCCGGACACGCTGTGCCACGCAGCGGGTGACGTCTCGAGTACGCGGCGGATCTCGTCGACGACGGTGGCGTCCATCTCGTGGAACGTACTCGGCTCGCGAAACGTGCCCAGCACCCCGGACCGGGAAGGACTCGCACGGTGGGGGCGCCCCTGTACGCCCACACCGTGCGGTCACTGCAACGAGTTCTCCGGAGCCGGGGAGGATCCGGATGACACATCTCGCCTGGCTATCGTCCGATCGTGGATCCCTCGCTGTTCGCCGACGCGGACACGCTCCTGCGTGACCCGACGGTGGACGTCGTCGACCTCCACCTCGACACCTACATCGCTTCGCGCATCGCCCGACGTGACCTCCAGAAGCGGCATCGCCTCGGCGGCCCACTCCACTACCGCCTCTACGGCATGGTCGACCTGCCGGCGGCCATCGACGCGGGGATGACCGGCGGGATGTGGTCGATCACCACGAACCCGTTCCGTCCCGCCCGCGCCCGGCAGCGGGCCTTCCACCGGAACCTCCGTGGCATCCAGGCCGAGTTCGAGCGTCGCCCCGACCGAGCGCACGTCGTCCGGACCCTGACCGAGTACCGCGCCGCGCGCGACGCCGGACGACACGGGGCGTTCCTCGCGGTCCAGGGCGGCAACGCGATCGAGCACGATCCCTCACTCCTGGACTCGATGCCCGGCGACTTGATCTGTCGGATCACCCTCGTGCACCTCACCGACTCGGGGATCGGGGCGACCTCGGCACCTTCGCCGCGCCGGACGGTGGCTGGCCTGACCGACCTCGGCCGTGACTACGTCCG
>JBFIHN010000557.1:0-2125 GCA_041601775.1 Acidimicrobiales bacterium | reverse complement strand
TCGGTCAGCGCCGAGCACGGCATCGGCACCGCGAAGCGACGGTGGTTGGTCACCAACCGGGGTGCAGGCGACGTGGCGACGATGGCGGCGATCGCCGGTGCGCTCGATCCCGACTCGATCTGCAACCCCAACGTCCTGATGCCGCGCGGGTGACCGGCCGAGACCGGGCTGCGCTCAGCGCGTCCGCAGGGTGGCCTTGTCGATCTTGCCGGTCCCGCCCTTGGGGAGTTCGTCGACGATGCTCACCGTCTTCGGCGCCTTGAACGGCGCAAGTCGACTGCGTACATGGGCGATGAGTTCGTCCTCGTCGGTCGCGGCGCCGGGATGCAGGGACACCCACGCCACCGGGACCTCGCCCCAACGGTCGTCGGGACGGCCCACGACGGCCGCCTCGCGCACCGCCGGGTGGGTGGTCAGCGCGTGCTCGACCTCGGGACTGGCGATGTTCTCGCCACCACTGATGATGAGGTCCTTCTTCCGGTCGACCAGGACGAGGTAGCCGTCCGGCCGCACGACCGCGAGGTCGCCGGTGCGGAGCCAGCCGTCGCGGAGGACCTCGGCGGTTGCTTCGGGGGCGTCGAGGTAGCGGTCCATGACGTGGTTGGAGCGTGCGCACACCTCGCCGATGGTCTCGCCGTCCCAGGGGACCTCGACGTCGCCAGGACCGAGGACCCGGACGTCGACGCCGACGATCGGGAGGCCCGTGGTGGCTCGCCGTTCAGCCGACGGCGCCTCGCCCGGCTTGTCCAGCGAACGGGTCAGCGTGGGCGACGCCTCGGTCATCCCGTAGCCGCAGATGGCCGTGCACCCGAACGCCGACTCGACGTCGGCGAGCATCTCGGGAGTCACCGGTGCACCACCGATCGACGCGGCGACCACCGACGAGCAGTCGGTCGAGTCGATGTCGGGGTGGTCGAGGAGCATGCGGATCATGGCGGGCACGGCGAAGATCCGCGTGACGCCGTGGGCCTCGATGAGGTGCAGCACCCGACCGGGGTCGAAGCGGGGGACCATGACGTGGGTCCCGCCCAGGCCCGTCAGGTAGTGGGGCGTGCCCCACCCGTTGACGTGGAAGAGGGGAACCAGGTGGACGATGACGTCGTCGCCGGTGATCGTGTTGGTCAGCGCGTTGTGGACGGCGTGCAGGTAGAGCGCACGGTGGGTGAGCACGGCACCCTTCGGCGTCCCCGTCGAGCCGCTGGTGAAGAAGATCTCGGCCGGCGAACGCTCGTCGACCTCCGGCGGGTCCAGGGGAGCGGTGCCCTGGCGGGCCAGGGCCGCCTCGAAGTCGTCGTCGAGCACGACCTGCGTGACCGGGCCGCCCGGGTCCCCTTGATCGGGATGGCGGAACAGGATCCGGGCGCGGGCCTGATCGAGGATCGAGCGGAGCTCCGCATCTGCGAGACGGATGTTCAGCGGCAACAACACGGCGCCGGCCAGCAGGACCCCGTAGTAGGCCTCGAGGAGTTCGTGGGTGTTCCCGCAGAGCCAGGCGACCACATCGCCGGGCTGCACGCCGAGCTCGGTCAGCAGGCGAGCCTGCTGATCACAGCGGGTCGCGAACTCGCGGTACGTCCAGGCGTCGTCGCCGTCGATGACCGCCGTCCGGTCCGGGAACAGCCGTCGGGCGCGGTCGAGGAAGTCGAGGGGAGTGAGCGGGAGTTCCATCTAGTGCCACAGCCCTCGCTCCTCGAGCACGGCGCGCAGGACGGCCGGTCGATCGGTCATGATCCCGTCGACGCCGACGTCGAGCAGGGCGCGCATCTCGTCCGGGTCGTCGATGGTCCACACGTGGACGGCGATGCCGTGGGCGTGCGCGGTGTCGACCAGCTCGGTGGTCGCCAGCGGTCGACCTCGCGGATCGACCGGTGGGATCTGCGCGGCCGCCGAACGGAACGTGACCTGCTCGCCCTGGAAGGCCCGGATCAGATCGACCATCGCGTCCGGCCCCATGCCGGTGCACAGTCGCGGTCCGAGCGCCGCTCGTACCCGCTCGATCCGTTGGTCGGAGAACGCGCCGATGCACACCCGGTCGACCGCACCCGTCCGACGAAGGGTGTCGATCAGCGGGTCGACGGAGTTGTCGGCCTTCGGGTCGATGTTCACGCGGAGGTCGGGCCACGTC
>JBFIHN010000556.1:0-2145 GCA_041601775.1 Acidimicrobiales bacterium | reverse complement strand
GGCGCTGGCCGGGTCGACCATGTGCTCGAGGACGTCGAGGAACACGATGGCATCGAAGGGACCGCCGAGGTCGGCGGCATCGACGTCGGTGACGTCGCCCACGATCACCCGCTCACAGTGCGCTCGCGCCTGCTCGGCCGCGACCGGGTCGGGTTCCACCCCGACGACCGTGCATGCCATCGCGGTCAGGACCGCGGCGACCGAACCATCGGCCGCCCCCACGTCGAGTACCCGTACGCCGGGGGGGACGGCTGCCGCAGCGAAGGCCACCGTGTCGTTCGCATGCGCGAGGTCCTGTGCCCGGTGATAGCGATGACCGCTCATCCCTCGCCGACCCGTTCGTCTGTGGCGAGCCGTGCTTCGAGGACCGCGATGGTGTGCAGGAGATCGCGGATGACGTCGTCGCGAGCCTCCACGAGCCGCTGGAACCGGTGGTTCTCCGCCTCGAGCCGGGCGAGATGCGTGGAGACGGATGCCGAGTCGATGGCCGTCAACGGTACTCGGCCACGAGTTCGTGCAGGAACGCTGTCGGCTCGTCCGGCTGGCCGTCGCCGAGCAGGAGGACGACCGGTGTGTGGTCCCGTTCGCGATGCTCGTCTGCTTCGGGAACCAGGTCGACGAGGCACCCGGCGTGGAGCCCGATCCCCGTCGCCGCGCTGACGCCCGCGCCGGTGGCCGTGGCCTCCATCCGTTCGGGCGCCGACGGCGAGAGGACCGTGCTCCCGGTGACGATGGTGACGCGGTCGGTCGCCCATCGGGACAGGACCGGGAGGACATCCACCGGTCGCGTGGACGTCCACGCAGAGACCAGCGTCAGTCGTGCCCATGGGCGTTGGTCGATCATCGTCTCGACCAGGGAGATCGTCCGATCGGTCGATCCCGCGTCGAGGACGACGACATCGGCTCCGGGAACGGCGAGCGCGGCCTCGACCGTCGCTTCGATGGTGCCGTCGTCGTCCCGACTCAGCACGACCACCACCCGTTCCGCGCCGCGCGCCGCAGCGGCCGTCCGAGACGTGACCGTCGGGGGCGGCGTTCCGCGCATCGCTCGCCGCAGGTCCCGAGCGCCGGCGTCGTGGTCGGCGAGCAGGGTGACAGGGAGGGGCTCGTCGTCCAGCGGCCGCGTCGCGCGCTCGTCAGGACCCATCACGCCGCGTGGATCTGGCGCTGGCACGGGGTCCACCGCAGGGCCGGCGGAGGGCAGGTGGTGAGCGATGCGCCCGAGCGCGTCGCCGAGGAGCCGATCGAAGGAGAGCTCGTCCAGGAGGAGCGCGTGCGCTGCTGCGGCCATGCGTCGTCGTCGCGGTTCGTCGGTGAGCAGCGCGTCGGCGGCCGACACCACTGCCGCAGCCGGTGCTTCCAGGAGGTGGACGCCCGGCACCAACGGGGCGAGGTCCGTGCTCGGCTCGCTGACGACGACGCAGCCGTTGGCCATCGCGTCGAGGAGCCGTACCCACTCGAAATAGGCGGCGTCGCCGCGATGGATGTTGAGGAGCACCCGTGTTCTCGACAGGAGCGCGGTTCGCTGCTCGACGGCGAGGAACCCGGCACGCCCCGGCCGCACGGGACGATTCGAGCGGAAGAACCGCAGCTCGCAGCGGCGGGTGGCCAACACGTTCGCCCGTGCGCCCAACGCGTCCGACCGTCGGGCGGTGTCGTCGCCGAGGTAGGCGATGTCGATGTCGCGCTCGCCATCGGCGCCGTGCCAGCGATCTCGGTCGGGCACGTAGCCCAGCTGGAGCCGGTGGGCGTCGACGCCGCGCGCCCGCAGCGCCGCCGTGCCGACCGGGTTGATGTCGAGGCAGCACGGACCGAGCCGTGCCCACTCGACGGCGGTCTCGAACCACGGCGTGCCCGGTTGTTCGACGTTCACGCAGACAGCCGAGGCTGCGGCATCGCGGAGCTCGGCCGTGCCGGCCAGCGGATGCAACGGGAAGTATTCGTGCGGCGCCACCACGCGGTGGACGCGACCGTCCGGGCCCGGGAGCCCGTCGACGAGGAACTCGCCACCGCGCCCGAGCGATCGGGCGGCGCCGGCGACCGACATCGCGATCTCGGTCATGTACAGGTTGCCGGTTCCGCTGACGTGGATGGCCACGTCGGGAACCGCCGATCCACGGGCAGGCACACCACCTTTGTACCCCG
>JBFIHN010000555.1:0-2159 GCA_041601775.1 Acidimicrobiales bacterium | reverse complement strand
GACGGGCCGTTTCGGTGCGGATGGGTTGTCGGGCGACGACATCGACGTCAAGCTTCGGGCATGCGACCTCGCCGCGTCGAACCCGGTCCCGGCCAGGAATCGGTCTGGGACTACCCCCGACCGCCGGTCGTCGAACCCTGTGACCATCACGTGACCGTCGCCTTCGGCGGCGTGCGGATCGCGGACACGACCCGATCGCTGCGGGTCCTCGAGACCAGTCAGCCACCTGCGTACTACCTGCCCGCCGCCGACGTGCGCACCGACCTCTTCGTCCCCGGAACCGACCGGACCTTCTGCGAGTGGAAGGGCGCAGCGCTGTACTGGACGGTGCAGGTCGGTGAGCGGGTGGCCCACAACGCCGCCTGGTCCTACCCGGCGCCGACCGGGCCCTTCGCCCCGATCATCGGCCACTACGCCTTCTACCCGCAGTTGATGGACGAGTGCACGGTCGACGGCGAGGTCGTCGACGCCAACGAGGGTTCCTTCTACGGCGGCTGGATCACGGCGAACGTCGCTGGTCCTTTCAAGGGCGGACCGGGGACGCTGGGCTGGTGAAGATCAAGGCCATGTCGGTGTTCGAGGGCATCGTCTACCACTCGGTCTGCCTCGACGCGACCAATCCCGAACGCCCGACCCTCGAGGTCGAGGCCGTGCTGCGCGACGGCGACGTCGACGACGGTCCGGTCCTGCTCCCGTGGGCCGACTTCGTCTACATGGTCGGTGCGGACATCGCGAGACGGTGTTTCGCGACGTTCGCCGACGCCGACCGGATCGTCGACCACCTGGGCGTGAAACACCTCGCGTTCCCGCTCTGGACCGCCGGTGAGATCACCCGCCGCTAGCGGGGTCGCGCCTACAACGACCGGCCTGCGCCCTCCCAGTACGGGTCGCGGAGGAGCCGCTTGTACAGCTTGCCGGTCGGGTGCCGAGGGAACTCCTCCTCGAAGTCGACCGACTTCGGGGCCTTGTAGCCCGCCAGATGGTCACGGACATGGCCGATCAACTCGCGGGCCAGGTCGTCCGACGGCTCGTGACCGTCGGCCAACTCGACCGCGGCCTTGACCTCCTCGCCCATCTCGTCGTGCGGGATCCCGAACACCGCGGCGTCACGGACTGCGGGATGCGTGACCAGGACGCCCTCGATCTCGGCCGGGTAGATGTTCACCCCGCCGCTGATGATCATGTCGATCTTGCGGTCGGAGAGGTAGAGGTAGCCCTCGTCGTCCAGGTAGCCGATGTCGCCCAGGGTCCCGAACCCACCGGCACGATGCGCGGCGGCGGTCTTCTCGGGGGCGTTGTGGTACTCGAAGTCGGTCCCCAGGACGTTCTTGAACCAGATCTGGCCCGACTCGCCCGTGGGCATCTCGTTGCCGTCGTCGTCGAGGATGCGCACCTCGTAGCTGGCACCGAGCATGCCGACGCTCCCCGGCCGCTGCATCCACTCGTCGGCCGAGATCACCGACATGATCCCGCCCTCGGTCCCGCCGTAGTACTCCCACACCTTCGGGCCGAACCAGTCGATCATGTCCCGCTTCACCTGCGGCGAACAGGGGGCTGCGCCGTGCCACACGCACACGAGCGATCCACCGTCGAAGGCCGCCTTGGTCTCGTCCGACACCTTGAGCAGCCGGATGAACTGTGTCGGCACGAAATGGACGTTGGTGACGTGGTGCTCGTCGATGAGCGACAACACCTCGACCGGGTCGAACTTGTGTTGCATGACACAGCGGCTCCCGGTGAGCAACGGCAGCAGCGACCAGGCCCACTGCGCCGAGTGGTAGAGCGGCCCGCACAGCAGCGTCGTCCCGCCGTCGGGGATCGACAGGTTGGCCACCGCTCCCGCCGCAACCAACTCCATGAGGCTCGCCGGCATCCCCGGCTGGATCGTCGAGGTCCGCACACCCTTGGGGAAGCCGGTCGTCCCCGAGGTGTAGAACATCGGCCCGCCCAGCGTCTGATTCTCGGGCTCGTCGGGCGACGACGCGGCGAGGAAGTCGGCGTAGTCGGTGAAGCCGTCTGGCGCATCCGCGTCGATCACCAGCTGCAACAGCAGTCGGTGGTCGAGCCGGGCGATGGCATCGGTCGCGATGTCGAGGAACCGACCGTCGACGACCAATGCCTTCGAGTCGGAGTCGGCGAGCACGTAGGCCAGCTCCTCG
>JBFIHN010000554.1:0-2183 GCA_041601775.1 Acidimicrobiales bacterium | reverse complement strand
GCTCGTGTTCAGCCTCCTCGGGACCTGGAACTACGCGAAGGCGATGAGCGGCGTGGCGTGGCTCACCGCGAACCTGTTCGCGCTCGGCGCCGTGTACCTGCGCAGCCGCGACCGCCGGCTCCCCGCGATCGTCAGCGGCGCTGTGGCAACCGCGTCGTACGGCACGGGGATCGCCGTCTGGCCCGCCCTCGTGCTCACCGGCATCAGTATCCGTCGTGGCGAGCGATGGTGGCGCGAGTGGCCCTACGCCCTCGCCTTCGTGCTCTCGGCCGGGTGGTATCGCTTCGCCAACACCGCGGGCCCTGGTGACTCCAGCGAGCCGGTCGCCGTGGTCCGAGCGATGGCCGGCCTCTTCGGGTTCCTGGCGGGACTGGACGGGAGCGCGGGCGAGGTCGTCGGTGGTGCCGTCGTCATCGCCGTGCCCGTCTCCTGCCTCGTGGCGCTGCTCGGCCGACGGAGCCAGTCGGCCCCGTGGGTGGGGATCGCGGCGTTCGGTTGGCTCGCCACGCTCCTCATCTCGCTCGGACGCAACGAGACGCTCCTCTACTTCGGCAGCAACCGGTACGCGTCGCTCCCCGCGCTCACCTGGCTCGGTCTCGTGGGACTCCTGGTCTCCCTCGGCGCCGGCACCGCCACCGGTGCTCGTGGTACCGACGATCCGTCCCCGGTGCCGGCCCGCTGGCTCCAGGCGCTCTCCTTGCTCGTCATCGGTGCGCTCGCGGTCCGCGGCGGATCCGTCGGGCAGTCCCACGTCGACGAGCTGCTCGCGTTGAACGGCGAGCAGGAGCGTCGGGAGATCGTCCTGCGCCTCGGCCTCGGCGAGGGCAACTCCTTCGTCGGTGGCTTCGGTATCGACCTCCCGCCGATCGGCGCGCTCCTGGATGCCGTCGACCACCATCCGTTCCGTTCGTGGGGTCTCGACTGCGGCCTCCTCGGACACGGGACCATCGCCGTCTCGGCGACGGAGAGCGAGCCATCGTCGGGACGGATCACCGCAGCCGGTCGCCTCGGCGAGGTGCCCGGCGCGGTGGCGATCGACGGCACCGTCGACCGCGACCTGGCCGTCCGCTGTCTGGTCCTCGTGGACGAGACGGCACGGGTGGTCGGCGCGGCGACGTTGGCCGAGGCGCCGGGGACCTTCCGGGGGATCGCCCGTGCCGGAGCCGAGGTCTATCGTGCCGTCGTGTTCCTCGAGGACGACCCGAACCCCCACGTCCTCGGCGGGGAGCACCGGCCGGGACCCGACGGGAGCTGACGATGCGGACGCACGGCAACTCGCAGAAGCACGAGAGCGGCAACCCGATCCAACGTCGTCTGATCGACCGGTTCCACGCGGGCGTGGTCCGCCAGGTCCGGACGGTGTCGCCGGCGTGCATCCTCGAGGTCGGTTGTGGCGAGGGGTACGTCCTCGACGCGGTCCGGGTGGCCGGGGTCGACGCGACCCTGATCGGCGTCGACCGGTCGGCCCCAGCAGTGGAGGCGGCCCGGGCCCGCCTGGGCACGGGTGCAGCCCTCCACGTGGGCGATGCACTCGAGGTGTCGCAGACGTTGACGGGCGTCCGCCCAGACCTGGTGTTGATGATCGAGGTGCTCGAACACCTCGACGACCCCGACGCCATGCTGGACGACCTGGTCACGCTCACCACCGGTCACGTCCTCCTGAGCGTTCCACGCGAGCCGCTCTTCCGCGGACTGAACCTGGCCCGGCTGAAGAACATCTCCGACCTCGGCAACGACCCCGAGCACGTCAACCACTGGAGCACCCGGTCGTTCGTCCGGTTCGTCGAACGGCGATTCGAGGTGGTGTCGGTCGAGCAGCCGTTGCCATGGACCTTGGTCCTGGCTCGTCGTCGCTGAACATCGACGCGACGTCGACGGGACATCGACCACGGGACATCGACCACGGGCGGGAACCCAGCGCCTGTCCGCGTCGTCTGAACGCATTCCATGGGCACCGACCGTCACGACGCCGCGTTCGAAGCGCTCTTCGTCGAGGTGTACGAGCCGCTCCAGCGATACCTGCGGCGTCGCTGTGATCCGGAGAGCTTCGACGACGTCCTCAACCAGACGCTGGCGACGATCTGGCGTCGTCGCGACGACGTCCCGCCGCACACCGTCCTGCCCTGGTGCTACGGGGTTGCTCGTCGCTGCCTGGCCAACGAACGTCGCAGCCGGGCGCGCCG
>JBFIHN010000553.1:0-2196 GCA_041601775.1 Acidimicrobiales bacterium | reverse complement strand
TACCGCGTCAATCCGGCCGCGTTCAACGTCGAGTTCTTGTTGTGGAGCAACGGCAACGGGTTCGGCGACCGGAACTGTGGCGTGAGCCCGTGGCACGGACTGGTCAACTCCGACTCCGTGTACCGGATCCCGTCCGATCCGGCGGACACCGACGGCTGGTGGGACATCGACACCGGTTCCCGGGTGGGGCACATCGAGCGACTGCTCGCCGGCGACGATTCCTGCGACTGGGCGACCGACGCCGACATCGACGCCGCAGCGGGGTGTCGTCTTGCCTTGCCGCTGTGTGTGGACATCGACGGCACCGGCACGAACGCCGGTCTCAACTGCGTGCGCCTCGCCGTGTTCGAGATCACCTACGTCGGCGACGGTGACGCCGAGGGGTCCTGTGTGTCGGTGAACAAGAAGGTCGTGTGCGGCCGTCTGACCCCCGGCGGCGTCGCCACCGGCGGGCAGGGTTCGCTCGAGCAGGCGGACCCCAGCGAAGTGGTCACCATCAAGCTCGTGCAGTGACCCGGCGCCGGATCCGGCACGTTGATGGCAGTCGACCATTCGGGACGTTCGTCGATCCGGATCTCGTCTGGGGCGTGATGGCCGACGACGCGTCTCGATTGCTCGTCACCGGCCGACAGCCGGGGCGCCGGCGGCGACCGCCGCTGCGACGATCTCGTCGAGCACCAGCTGGTTCGGCTGCGGCGGCGTCTCGTTCTCGGGAACCGCACGGAGCAGGTCGAAGGCCCGCTGGACCTGGCTGGCGCCGATCGTGGGGCCGTGGCACGTGGCGATGGTGTGGACGCCGAGGTCCTCGATTCGCCGGCAGCTGGCGCCGAAGCGCTCGCTGTCGAGCAGTGAGACCCACGGGCTGTTCCATGCCTGGAACATCTGGAAGCCACCCGCCCAGTGATCGGGGTCGAGCTCGTCGACGAAGGCGGTCGCCTGCGGGACCGGCGTGGCGTAGCAGTCCGAAGCCCAGTACACGCCGGTCGTGGGATCGAAGAGGCCCCGCGTGGTCGGGGAGTCGTAGAGGGGCGGGCGCACTGCGGCGAGGGTCCGATCGCCGACGTCGAGGGTGTCGCCGTCGTCGACCCAGCGCCAGCGTGTCGGCGGCACGTCGAGCCGTTCGGCGCTGATCCGGTCACAGAGGAACCAGTTGCCGACCATGGTCGCGTTGGGACACGCGTCCATCACCTCGTGGAGGTTGCCGTGGTGGTCGGCGTCGTCGTGGCTGATGAAGAGCCAACGGACGTCCTCGGGCTCCACGATCGAGAACAGATCGGCCAGGTACCGGTCTCGGTTCTTGGACGTGCCGGTGTCGATCACGACCGGCTCACGTCCTCGGATCACCATCGAGTTGAGGTGGACCGTGACCGGGGCTCCGGGCGCTCGGTGGGTGTCGTGGATGACGAAGGTGTCCGGCGCGACCTCGAGCGGCGCCAGGTGTTCGTCGACGGCGGGTACGGGAGTGGTGGTGTGCGTTGTCATGGGGTCACCATCCGCCCCGGTGGCGGTCGCCGACCATCCCGTGTTCGCGGGGACTTCCCTCCCGCCCGTCTGGGTCGGCGCATCCCCCAGCAGTGTGGGATGGACGGACCTCGCGATCGGGTGCACACTTCGCGGATGCAGCGCGCGCTCACCGCGGAACGGGTCTGCGGAGACGTCGAGGTGCTGGCCCGGGCGGGCCTCGATCTCGTGACGTTCCTGGCCGAGGCCGAGGCCTCGATGACCCGGGCATTGCAGTCGTCGGCGACGTGTGTCGCGACCCTCGATCCGGCCACCTCCCTGCTCACCAGCACCTACAAGTTCGGCGATCTCGCCGGTCGTGACGAACACGACCTCGAGTGGAGCCTGATCGAGTTCGGCGGCGACGAGCCGACGGCATTCCGGGAGCTCGGAACGCCGGCGATCGGGATGCATCTCGCCACCGCAGGCGACCTCGAGCGGTCGACCCGGATGCGCGAGTGCATCCAGCCGTTCTACGGCTACGGGGACGAGCTGAGGCTGGTTGCGGAAGTCGATGGTCGGCGGTGGGGCGCACTCGCCTTCTTCCGTTCGCCCGACGACGCGCCGTTCGACGCCGACGACGTGGCGTTCGCCGGGTCGTTGTCGGCGACGCTCGCTCGGGGGTTCCGCAGCGGGATCCTGACCAGCACGGCGACCGCCGCAGTCTCCGGCACCCGCGTCGGGCCGGCGGTCATC
>JBFIHN010000552.1:0-2197 GCA_041601775.1 Acidimicrobiales bacterium | reverse complement strand
CGCGCGATCGCGGCTCGTGACCATCATTGTGTGTTCCCCGGGTGTTCCCGGTTGCCGAAGCACTGCGACGTCCACCATCTCCACGAACGTGCGGAGGGCGGACCGACCGCCGTCAGCAACGGTGTGTTGTTGTGCCGCTTCCACCATCGACTTCTGCATCAGTTCGGATGGAGACTGTCCCGCGACGCCGAGACCGGTGCGTGGGTCGCGATCGATCCGCATGGGGTCGTGTGGAAGGGCAGACCCGCCCGTTCTGTGGCCGCGTGACGGCCTGGTGACCCGACCCGGATCACGGTCGGGTCATCACCGCGCCCCGCTGTCCGCCGACAGCCGTTCCGCCACTGTCGTCGAGCAACGTCGTCGAGCAACGTCGAGCGGGCAGGCGTACAGTTCGCGTCGAGCGCAGAAATCGGGAGGCATCGTGGCACGACTGCACATCGAGCACGCCATCACCGACCTCGCCACGTGGCTCGAGGCGTTCACCAACGTCGAGGAGGCACGGCGCAACGCCGGTGTGACCGGGCAGCGGATCCATCAGCCGGTGGACGACGACCGATACATCGTGGTGGACCTCGACTTCGACGACATCGAGGCAGCACAGCGCTTCAAGGAGTTCCTCGAACAGGTCATCTGGCAGACGCCGGAGATGTCCCCGGGCCTCGGTGGAGTACCCCGGGCACGCCTGCTCGAGGAAGTGCGGGTGTCGTCGTAGGCGTTGTGCGCTGCCCAACCGGGTGACAGATCGCATCCCGACCCGTACCGTGGATGTCGTGGCCGTTCTCCTCGAGATCGTCGTCGTCGCCGTGGTGGTGGCAGGCCTGGCCGGTTTCGTCATCTGGGCGATCCGCAATCGCCCGTCCGATCGGTCGCCGCGGAACCTGGACCGGGAAACGGAGTCGGCGAATGCCGAAGCCCGTGCCCGCGCCCAACACGGCGGGGGCATCTGAGCGACGACCCGCAGATCTGGATCGGTCAGGGCGTCGACGTCGTCGCCGGGAGGCCACGGGCCGGTGGGTAGCGTCGGCGCGGTGATCTCGCTCGGAGAAGCCCGTCGCCATGTCCTCGACCGTGTGCCTCGTGGCGCGCCGGTCCGGACGCCGGTCGGCGACGCGCTGGGACTGGTGCTGGCCGAGTCGGTCGCCGCCGGCGAAGCGGTGCCGCCGTTCGCCAACACCGCCATGGACGGCTTCGCCGTACACGCGGCCGACACGGCCGGTGCGCCGGTGGAGCTCGAGATCGTCGAGACGATCGCCGCCGGCCACGCGCCGGTCGTCACCGTCCAGCCCGGGCAGGCGAGCCGTATCTTCACCGGCGCACCGATGCCCGAGGGCGCCGACGCCGTGGTCATGGTCGAACGGACCGAGGCCCTCGACGAGCGCACCGTGCGGGTCGACGTCGAGGTGCCGGTCGGCAACCACGTCCGACCCGCTGGCGACGATCTGTCGATCGGCCAGACGGTGTTCGACGCCGGCGTGGTGCTCAGCCCCGGGCACCTGGGGGTGCTCGACAGTCTCGGCGTCGAGGCGGTGCTGGCGTACCCCCGACTCCGGGTCGGGGTCGTGTCGACCGGTGACGAGTTGGTCGAGGGCGGGGGAGCGCTCGCACCCGGGCAGATCCGCGACTCGAACCGCCGGACGCTGCTGGCGCTGGCCGCGCAGTCGGGATGCGACGTGGTCGACCTGGGGATCGCCCGCGACACCGATGCCGCCATCACCGAGGCGATCGAGCGTGGTGTCGCCGACTGCGACGTCGTGCTCACGTCGGGAGGCGTGTCGATGGGCGACATCGACCTCGTCCGCGTGGTCCTCGACCGCATCGGCGACATGCGGTGGATGCAGATCGCCATCAAGCCGGCCAAGCCCTTCGCCTTCGGACTCGTCGACGAGACGCCGGTGTTCGGCTTCCCCGGCAACCCCGTGTCGTCGATGGTCAGCTTCGAACTGCTCGGTCGCCCGGCACTCCGCCAGGCGATGGGTCACGCATGCCTCGACCGCCCGTTGGTCCTGGCCGTCGCCGACGACGACTTCTCGCGTCGCGACGACGGCAAGACCCACTTCGCCCGCGTGATCGCCGAGTACGGGAGCGACGGCCGGGTCCACGTCCGCTCGGCCGGTGGCCAGGGCAGCCACCACCTGGGCGCGATGGCCGCCGCCAACGCCCTCGCGGTGCTCCCGAGCGGCGACGGTGTCGCTGCTGG
>JBFIHN010000551.1:0-2202 GCA_041601775.1 Acidimicrobiales bacterium | reverse complement strand
TGGTGACGTTGTTGCCCTCGACCCGCTCCGACAACACCCGCGAGATCGCCGCGGTCAACGTCGTCTTCCCATGATCGATGTGACCCATCGTGCCGATGTTCACATGCGGCTTGGTCCGGTCGAACTTCTCCTTGGCCATGGGATTGCGTCCTTCTCGAGATCTCTGTGGGTGGGATGCTTGGGTGCTGTGTGGCGACGGGCGGAATCGAACCGCCGACACCGCGATTATGAGCCGCGTGCTCTAACCATCTGAGCTACGTCGCCGGGTTTCGCTTGTCTGGCCTTTGGTACCGCCACCTCGCCGAAGCGGCCAGGTGGCAACGCCGAGCCCCGTGTCGGAATCGAACCGACGACACCAGCCTTACCATGGCTGTGCTCTGCCGACTGAGCTAACGGGGCAACTCGCCACAGCTCCGTCCCGCGCAACCGCGCGGTCTGGTCCTGGTGCGGCGTGGGAGTCTACGCAGCCGCTCCGTCGACACAAAGAGCGAAGCGCGGTGATCGTCGCGGATCGAGGGCGAGACCGCTCAAGGGCAGGCCCGAAGACGCCGATACCTGCGGCGTGCAACTGGAACGACTGGTCATCGACTCGGGCGGACACACGTTCGCCGCCGACTTCCATCCCCGCTTCACCGTGATCGGTGAGCTGGCACAGGCGGCGCGTGCGGCGCTCGTCGGCGAGGTCATCGACTCGCTCGGTGGGGCCAAGCCCGGTGTCCACCTCGAACTGCAGACGGGTGACCGGTCGCTGACCGTCTTCCGGCCGGCCAACGGCCGTCACCGGGTGATCGACACCGGGTCGGTCGACGACGTGACCGCGGGCTACCTCGGCAACGACGGATCGATCGATCTGTTCGCGTCGGTCGGCGTCGACCGGGCGCTGGCCCAACGGGCGATCCGACTCACCAGCGACGACCTGGTGCTGCGGGGCGCGACCGACGAGTACGTGAGCCAGCTGGCGGCGACCGACCAAGAGGTCCTGTGGGAGACGGCGATGCGTCTCCAGTCGGCCAATCAGCTGCTCGAGCACGTGTCGGCCTCGTCGGGGGCAACGGCCACCGACGTCGAGTTGCTCGACGCCGTCGAGGAGAAGCACGCCGAGTTGGTCGCGGCGACCGAGAACTACGACAAGATCCGTCTGGTGAGCCTGACCGTGGCCGACATCGGCGCCATCGTCGGCCTGGCCCTGGCGTTCTCGGACAACACCATCTCCGCGCTTCCGTTCCTGCTCATGGCCATCACCGGTGTCGTGCTCGCGCTCGCGTTCCGGCGCAACGTCGCACGCGCCCAGGACAACGAACGCCACGCCCTGTCCTTCGCCGGCGCCGAGGACTACGCGTCGTTCCACGTCGAGCGCGTGAGCGCACTGCTCGACAGCGACGCCGAGCGGCGCCGGTTCATGGAGGCCGTCTCGGGCCACCGCAAGGCCAGCGAGGAATGGAAGGCCATCGCCGGCGACATCTCGCTGGCGTTCGCCCTCGACCACACCGACCAGATCCGCCTCTCCGCCGACGTGCAACACGGGGTCCGCTCGCTCCAGCACCTGTCGGGGACCGCGCCGGTCGTCTCGGCCGACACCACGGCAGAGCTCGCGCAGGCACTGCTCAACCGGATCGAGGCCATACGGGCCCTGACCCCGGGCGACGAGGTGCTCCCGATGGTCGTCGACGACGCCTTCGAGGACCTCGAGCCCACGGTGAAACCGATGCTGCTCGACATGTTGTGGGCGTCGTCCGGCGCACCACAGGTCATCCTGCTCACCGCCGACGAGGACGTGCTCTCGTGGGCACGCATGGAAGCGATGACCGGCCAGGTCTCCGTGGTCGAACCCTCCGTCACCGTCAACGCTGCGGCATCGGCCACGGCCTGACGTCCGCGCTGGTGCCATCGGGTCCGATCTCCGGGCGGGCGACGGTCTGGCGGTCGGGTCTCCGGTGACGCCACCATGGGCATCGTGCGCAGCGACCGGGTGCCCGACGACGTGACGATCCGGCCGGCCACGGTCGACGACGCCCTGGCCACGGCAGCGATCTACAACGTCGAGGTCGCGACCTCCGATGTCACGTTCGACCTCGTGCCGCGCTCCGTCGAGGACCAACGCGTCTGGCTGAGCGAACGGGCCGGTGCGCTCGAGGTGATCGTCGCCGAACTCGACGGCCGGGTCGCCGGCTTCGCGTCGCTCTCCACCTACCGGGAGCGGGC
>JBFIHN010000550.1:0-2208 GCA_041601775.1 Acidimicrobiales bacterium | reverse complement strand
GACGACGTGACGATCGCACCCGACCTCTACGTCACCGACCACAACCACGCCTACGACGACGTCGACGTCCCGATCGCCCACCAGTGGCCCCACGAGGCGGCGGTGTCCATCGGCGCCGGATCGTGGATCGGCTCGGGCGTCACGATCCTGCCGGGCACGACGATCGGCGAGCACGTGACCGTGGCCGCCGGGTCGGTCGTCCGCGGCGACATCCCCTCCCGCAGCGTCGTCGCCGGGGTCCCGGGCCGGGTCGTCCGCCGCTGGGTCGACGGCGAATGGGACCCGCCGCTGGGCCCCCGGACCAACGAGCCGCCCGACGACTGGCCGTCGTCGTCGAGCCCCACATGACCCCGTCGCGGACATCGTCTGTAACGACCGGCAGCGGCGCGGGTCTGACACCCGTGGAGAGCTTCCGTCGCGTCGCGATCGTCAACCGGGGTGAGGCCGCCATGCGCCTCGTCCATGCCGCCCGCGACTCGTCGTTCCCGCTGACGACCATCGCCTTCCACACCCAGGCCGAGCGCCACGCCATGTTCGTGCGCGAGGCCGACGAGGCCGTGTGCTTCGAGTCGCTCGGCGTGCCGATCACCGGGACCCCGTATCTCGACCTCGCGGTGCTCGAGGCGGCGCTGGTCGCCGCCCGGGCCGAGGCGGCATGGGTCGGGTGGGGCTTCGTGGCCGAACGTCCCGAGTTCGCCGACCTGTGCGACCGCCTCGGGGTGACCTTCATCGGTCCCTCCGGCGACGTGATGCGCCGTCTCGGCGACAAGATCGGCGCCAAGAAGTTGGCCGAGGCCGCCGACGTGCCGGTCGCGGCGTGGAGCGGCGGCGCTGTCGAGTCGGTCGAGCGGGCGGCCGAGGCGGCAGCGACGATCGGCTTCCCGCTCATGGTCAAGGCTGCTGCCGGCGGTGGCGGCCGTGGGATCCGGCGCGTCGACGACGCGTCACAGCTCGCCGACGCCGTCGACCGGGCGCGGAGCGAAGCCGCCTCGTCGTTCGGCGACCCCACCGTCTTCCTCGAGCGGGTGGTCACCGACGCCCGTCACGTCGAGGTCCAGATCATCGCCGACGCCCACGGCACCGTCTGGGCGCCCGGCGTGCGCGACTGCTCGCTCCAGCGCCGCAACCAGAAGGTCATCGAGGAGTCGCATTCCACCGCCCTGTCACCGGCACAGGAGCAACAGCTGCGCGACGCCGCCATCCGGCTGGCCGAGGAGTCCGACTACCGCAACGCCGGGACGGTCGAGTTCCTCTACCAGCCGGCCGAGGACCTCTTCGCGTTCCTCGAGGTCAACACCCGCCTCCAGGTCGAACACCCCGTGACCGAGGTGACGGCGGGGCTCGACCTCGTCGCCCTGCAGCTCCACGTGGCCATGGGCGGTCGCCTCGAGGGCGAGTGTCCCGAGGCCCGCGGGCACGCGTTCGAGGCGCGGCTCAACGCCGAGGACCCCGACGCCGGCTTCGCTCCCGCTCCGGGACGCATCGAATCGATGGTCCTCCCCACCGGACCCGGCGTCCGGGTCGACACCGGGGTCGCGGCCGGCGACGTGATCGCGCCCGAATACGACTCGATGATCGCCAAGATCATCGCCTGGGGTCCGACCCGTGACGACGCACGGACCCGTCTGCGGCGTGCGCTGGCCGAGACGACGGTCCTCGTCGCCGAGGGCACGACCAACAAGTCGTTCCTGCTCGACCTGATCGACCGCCCCGAGGTGATCGCCGGCGAGATCGACACCAGCTGGCTCGACCGGTTGACCGCGGTCGACGGTCACCGGACCGACCGCCATGCCGAGATCGCGCTGATGGTCGCCGCGATCGACGTGCACGAGGCCGAGTCCCGCCTCGACCGCGCCCGCTTCCTGTCCTCCGCCGCCCGTGGCCGACCCGAGGCCGACCCCGATGTCGGACACGAGGTCGAGCTCCGGTGGCGGGGCGCCGAGTACCGGGTGCACGTCGCGACCGGCGACCTCGCGGGGTGGTATCGGATCACGCTCGACGGGACGGCCGTCGACGTCGTGCTCGAGCGCCTCGACGAGGTCCATGCCCGGCTCTCGATCGGCGAGCACAGCCACCGCGTGGTGTCGCAGTCCTTCCGGGCCGAGCACCTCGTCGAGGTCGACGGCGTGGCCCATCGGATGTCACGCGACGACGGCGGGCTGCTCCGCGCACCGGCCGTCTCGCTGGTGGTGTCGCTCGACGTCGCCG
>JBFIHN010000549.1:0-2208 GCA_041601775.1 Acidimicrobiales bacterium | reverse complement strand
GCCGTTGACGATCGTGGGCATGGGGCCCAAACGGTCGTGGATCGAGGTCGACGACGACAAGGTCCGCGTGCGGATGGGCTGGGCGTTCTCGGCCACCATCCCGCGTGACGCGATCGCCGACGTGTCGGCCGAACCGATGAAAGGCTGGCTCGGGATCGGCGTCCACGGCCTCGGCAGTCACTGGCAGGTGAACGGCGCCCTCGGCCCCGGCGTGGCGTTCACCCTCGATCCGCCCGTGCGAGCTCGCGTGGCCTTCTTCTTCGTTCGTCTCCGGATGCTGCGCGTCGGCGCCGCGGATCCGGGTCACCCCGGGCTCGCAGCACTGGGCCACCGCACGCATGGCGGCTCCGCACCCGAGGTCCCGGGGCCGATCACCGACCCGATCACCGGCTGAGCCCGGCGCGACATCGAGCAGCTGCCCCATCCGCTGTCGGAGCGGAACAGGCCCGGCGAGCCACTCCACCTCGAAGATGGCTAGGCGGGATCGGGTGCCAGCAGGGCGCAGGCCTGCGTCTCGTCGGTGAGGAAGCTCGGATGCGGTCCGTTGAGCCGGAGATCGAGGTCCTCCACGAAGACGCCACCGGGGACATCGTCGCCGAGGGTGTCGAACACGATGGTCCGTATGACGGATCCCCGGTCCCGGAGCAGGACCGTGCCGTGCATGTCCCGCAGCGTGAACGTCTTGCCCGCCTCCACCGCGGTGAACTGGAACAGCGTCCCGCCCAGGGGCACCGCCTTGGTCTCCTGGAACAGCCCCGAGGACGAGATGGTGAAGTACTTCCCGTTGGCCGAGTGCGTCTCCATGTACCAGTACCTGTCGTGGAGGAAGAACGCCGACTCGAGCTTGCCCTTGCCCGCTCGTATGGACGCGACGCCGTGGAATGCCACATCGACCTCGACGTCGAAGCCACAGAAGTCGTACGAGAAGCCGTCGGTCCCCTCATATCGTTCTCGCTCCACGATCGTCGCACCGGCCGATGTCGGTAGCACCAGGGTCACCAGCAGGCAGATCGCTGCCGCTGCTCCGAGCATCGTCGTCCGGAAACCGTGAGCAGTGTCGCTTGCGCGCACGAGCCCACCTCCTCTTCGTCGGGGACACACCCCTCTGTGTCCGCTCGCATACCACTGTCCGCCCCGCACCATCCGGTGTCAAAGCCGTTGGCGGCACGACACAGAGAACTTGTCGCTCCTCGCGCGTTTCGACCAGAACCGCGCGACCACGCCGGCGCGCAAGCAGCACCAGCACGGCTCGCTCGGCCACCGCCGGTGGGCCACCTCGGGAGTCGTGAGCCGGGAGTCGTGGGCCGGGAGTCGTGGTCCGGGGGTTCGTGTCAGACCCCCTGCGTATCGTTGTCCGTACTTCCCCTTCCCCTTCGAAGAATCCTGAGGAGCGACCATGCGCACACCGCGCTGTTGGTCGGGGGACGCCGTACACCCGTGGCGACCATGAGTCCCCCGACGGTTTCACCAACCATCTCCCCGACCGTTGCACCGACGGCGTGTCCGCCGACGATGGATGAGGCCTTGGCCGTGCTCGAGGCCGCCGTCGACCGGGTGCAGGCAGCCCAACTCGATGCGTCGCCATCCGAGGAACTGTCGTCGGTGCGGCGATTGGAGAAGGTGCGGCGGCGACTCGACCACGGCACCGACCGCGCCGCCGGCCATCTCGACGCGTCTGCGGCGTTCAGCCTCGACGGTCATCGTCACGCCCGATCGGCGTTGAAGCACCTGGGCCGACTGCCCGGCTCGGCAGCGCTGGGTCGGGTGACCACCGCCCGGGCCTTGCGTGACCTGCCTGCCGTCGAGGCCGCGTACGCCCGAGGCGACATCCCGACCGACCACGTCCGAGCGATCGCCCGTGCAGTGGCGAACTCGCGTGTGAGCGACTTCGTGACGGTCGCCGACCCGATCTTCGCCGGCCAGGCGAGCGATCTGCCCTACGACGAATTCTGTTCGTGGCTGCGCGAGTGGGAGTCGCTGGCCGATGCCGACGGTTCCGGCGAGGCAACCGAACGCTCGCACGAGCGGCGCTGCTTCTCGCTGTTGGAGAACGAGATCGACGGGTCCTTCACCTCGGCCGGCCACCACGGCGCACTGCAGGGCTCGGCGATGAGCGAACTGCTCGACGTCTACGAACGGGCCGAGTTCGAAGCCGACTGGACCGAGGCACGAGCCATCCACGGTGCCGACGCCCGGGCCGAACACCTC
>JBFIHN010000548.1:0-2218 GCA_041601775.1 Acidimicrobiales bacterium | reverse complement strand
CGGGTGGCCAAGCGACTCCACGAACTGCGCGACCTCGGGGTGTACGCGGCCATCGACGACTTCGGGACCGGCTACTGCGGGCTCCAGTACCTCGGCGAGCTGCCGGTGACCGCGCTCAAGCTCGACCGCTCGTTCGTGCAGTCGATGACGTCGAACTCCGCAGCCATCGTCGCCGCGACCATCGCCATGGCCCACAGCCTCGGACTCAGCCTCGTGGCCGAGGGCGTCGAGACCGGCGAACAGCAGCGTTTCCTGGCACGGAGCGGATGCGACCGACTCCAGGGGTTCCACATCGGGTATCCGATGCCCGGCGACCAACTCCTCGAGCTGCTCCGGGCGGAGCCAACCGCGGACCCCGCCGCCACCAACGGTCGATCCGCGGTCGGGCCGGCGACACCTCGGCTCGACCGCCGCAGTGCCGTCGACGCAACCGAACGGTAGGAACCCGCCGGCGACACCGGGACGCGTCGATCGGTCACCATGAAGCCGTGGCGACCTTCGACGACGAGACGAGCACCCGCGTGGCCGCCGTCTTCGATCGCATCATCCCGGGTGATGCACACCCACCGGTGAGCGGCGCTGGCCTGTTCGCGCACCTCGACCGACTCGCGACCGAGCCGCACACCGCCCCGCTCGTCGCCCGGGTGCGCGCCGTGGTCGCCATCCTCGAGGAGCGGGCACGGGCCCAGTTCCGCGTGCGCCTGGTCGACCTCGCCGCCGGCGACCTCGACGCGCTCGTCGAGGGGCTCGACTGGGACGAGCGCGAGGCGTTGGTGCAGCGGGCGGCCGAGGCGTACTACGGCAGCGCCGACAGCCCTGGCGCTCGGATGATCGGCTACGACCCGCGCCCGCGGCGTCCGCCGGACGCGGCCGTCACCCGACCTGCCCTGCCGACCACGAGGTTCGACGACCTCGCCGACCAGTACGACGTCGTGGTGCTGGGGGCCGGTGCCGGCGGCGGGGTCGCCGCGTGGACGTTGGCCGAGGCCGGGGCGCGCGTCCTCCTGGTCGACCGGGGCCAGGCGCTGCCGTACGAGGCCGTGGGGCGTGATCACCTGCGCAACCACCGGTCGTCCGTCCACGGCAACAACACGGGACCAGCCGTGGTCGGGAACCCACGTGAGTGGGTCGACCGTCGGGGCCGGATCGTGCCGATCGAGGTCCCCCACGATCCGCGCTGGCACAACAACGCCATGACGGTGGGCGGTGGGAGCCGGGTCTACCAAGGGATGGCATGGCGCTTCGCGCCGGTCGACTTCGCGATGGCGTCGACCTACGGGGTCCCCGCAGGGAGCTCGCTCGCCGACTGGCCGATCACCTACGACGACCTCGAACCGTTCTACGGCTGGGTCGAACACGAGCTGGGCGTGTGCGGCGACGCCGACGCCCACCCGGCATCGGGGCCACGGTCGACGGGCTACCCGATGCCTCCGCTCCCGTCGAACACCGAGGCAGTGGTGCTCGGCGCCGGTGCCGAGCGGATCGGGCTCCGCACCGGTCCGGTGCCGCTGCTCATCAACTCGGTGCCGCGCAACGGCGCCGCCCGGTGCGTGCAGTGCGGGGAGTGCGTCGGCTTCGCCTGTCCGTCCGGCGCGAAGAACGGGACCTACGACACCGTGATCCCCCGAGCGCTCGAGAGTGGGAACGCCGAGTTGGTGACCGAGACCCGGGCGGTCGAGGTCGTGGTCGACGCCGACGGTCTGGTCCGGGGAGCGCGCCTCGTCGACGAGCGCACCGGCCAAGAGCGCACGGTGCTCGCAGGCGACGTGGTCCTCGCGTGCGGCGCCATCGAGTCCGCCCGTCTCCTGCTCGACAGTCGATCGACGCACCATCCGGCGGGCCTCGGCAACGCCCACGACCAGGTCGGACGGCACCTCCAGGGCCACAACTTCGTCAGCGTGTTCGGCCGCTTCGACGAACCGGTCCTCGACCTCGTCGGCCCCGGGGTGTCGATCGCGACCGTCGACCACCGGCACGGCAACGACGGCGTGATCGGGGGCGGTGTCATCGCCAACGAGATCGTCAAGCTCCCGATCGTGCACTGGCGCTGGGCGTATCACCCGGACGCGCCGCGCTGGGGCGCCGCGGCAAAGGCCGAGATGCGCGACAGCTACCGGACCACCAGCCACCTCTTCGGCCAGGTGCAGGAGATCCCGCGCCCGGACAACCGCGTGCAGTTGGGGGAACGAACCGACGCGCTGGGGGTGCGGGTGGCGCG
>JBFIHN010000547.1:0-2222 GCA_041601775.1 Acidimicrobiales bacterium | reverse complement strand
TGATCGATGCCGGGGTTCCCGTCACGATGCAACGGTACGACGGGATGATCCACGGCTTCCTGCAGATGAGCGCGGTCATCGACGCCGCGACCGACGCGATCGACGAAGCCGCGGCGGCACTGCAGGCGAGCCTGGCGTGACCCCGGTCGCGCGACGGGTCGCCGCCGTGGCGCTCGCGGTCGGCGCCCTCGTGGCGTGTGCCGACGAGCAGGATCCGGGTCTGGCCCCGAGCGGGGACGAACCGGCGACGACATCGGACACGCTGGGCCAGTGCCCGCCCGGGGGGCCCGACGTCACGACGCCCCCGGCCGGGTGCATCGGTGACGACGGGCAGGTGCTGCGGGGCTGATCAGCCGGTGAAGTCGGGCTGGGCTCGGGTGGGCGTCGCCGCGGCTGCCGCGTCGGTGCCCCCCTCGGTCTCGGTCCCGGTCTCGGTTCCGGTTTCGGTCTCGGTCTCGGTCTCGGTCTCGGTCCCGGTTTCGGTCTCGGTCTCGGTCTCGGTGACCGGGATGTCGACCACGACCACCGACGATGTCCCGTCGCCACCGTCGGCACCGGGCACGTCGATGCCGGTCGCGGTCCCCACGGCACCGCCGGACACGTCGATCGAGAACGTCGGGTCGATCTCCGCCTGGCCCGTGACCTTCACGCGTCCGCCACCGCCGCCGCCACCGGCCTGGGCGAACCTGCCGTTCTCCTCGGTCGACGCGCCGCCGTTTCCGCCGCCGCCACCGGCAGCAGAGATCGTGCCGTCGAGGTACAACGTTCCGTCGAGGACGACGGAGCCGCCCGATCCGCCCCCGGCGCCGGCGCCGCCGTAGTCGAGGTCGGCTCCGTTCCCGCCCGCTGCACCATCGGCGATGATCGCGCCGCTGAGGTGGATGGTGCCGGACAGTGCGATCGACGCGCCGCCGTTTCCGCCGTCGGCGGCGTTCGTCTGGTCGCAGTGCGACGGTGCCGATCCGCCACCCGAACCGAGGGCAGCGTCGGGGCCGGTCTCGGTGCCGTGTGCCGACCCACCGGCGCCACCGGGCGTCTGGTTGTCGTGGCCGTCGGCTGATCCGTCGCCGCCGGCGGCGCCGTGTCCACCGCCGCCGCCCCCGCTGCCGTGCACACAGCCACCGAACTCGCCGCCGCCACCGGCGCCCGCTCCGCTTCCGTCGACGCCGTCGATCTCGCCGACGTCGGGAGCGATCCCGCCGAGGTCCCCGGCGCCGGTGCCGTCGACCACCCCGTCGATCACGATCTGGTCGGCCTCGATCGACAGCGGTGTTCCCTGCTCGACCGTGACGGTGACGCCGGCGGGCACGGTGAACGTGCCCACGTTGGTGAACGTGCCGGACAGCACGTCGCCGTCGGCGACGGTGACGTCGGCACCGCCGAGGTCGCCGCCGGCGATCGTCGCCGCTGCGGCCGGGGACATCCCCGTCAGGGACAGGGTGCCGGCGGCCAGCGCCGCCACACCCAGGATGCCGCGGATTCTCATGTGTCTACCTCGTTGTTCGACCCCAGTAAGGAAGCGGCAAGCTACTGGTGTCGACCGCCGCTCGCCCCACTGGCAGACGGGTCATTTTCGGTGTCCGATGGGGTGTGGTCACCGGAACCCGGGCCGGGGCCGATCAGCCGATCGTCGGAGCGAACGCCTCGACGATGCGACGGCGCCAGTCGAACAGTGCCGGGTACTGCTCCTTGGTCGACTTCCCGAGGCGGACGACGACGAGGTCGAGGGCAGGGCAGACGCTGATCGACTGCCCCTCGTAGCCGCTGGCCCAGAAGGTCCCGAAGTCGTCGCCGGTCACCCACCAGTGGGCGCCGTAGAGGCGGCCGTCGTCGGGATCGGTCGAGCGGGCTTCGCGTGCGTGGTCGACCCAGCCGGTCGGGAGCAGACGGTGGCCGTCCCACACGCCGTCACGCAGGTACAGGTAGCCGAAACGGGCCATGTCGTGCGCGGTGGCCCACACATACGACGAGGCGATCCACGTGCCCGCATCGTCGAAGCGTGGTTCGGCGGTGGCCATGCCGATCGGGCCGAAGAGCCGTTCGCGGAGGAACGTCCGGTAGGCGGCCTCGCCGCCGAGGGTGTCGCGCACGATGCGCGAGACCACATTGGTCGTGCCCGACGAGTAGTTGAACGTCGAGCCGGGATCGTGGGCCAGTGGCCGTTCAGCCGTGAAGGCACCGGTGTCGGACGCACCGTCCCCGAAGAGCATGTCGATCACGTG
>JBFIHN010000546.1:0-2222 GCA_041601775.1 Acidimicrobiales bacterium | reverse complement strand
TCGGCTCAGTGCTCGATGCGCCGGTGTTCCACGACCAGCGTGGCGAGGATCACCACGTCGACGAGGACCAGCAACACGACGCCGTCGACGCTGCCGGCAGCGGTCGCGAGCGCGGCAAGGACCACCGCGGCGACGAGGCGCTCCTTGGCGACGGCCCGGAACGCCCGCCAGACGCCGGCCGCGACGCCGGCGATGATGAGCGACATCCCGCCGACCAACATCACGCGGAAGTTGGCGGGCAGCTCGTGGTTCGGATGGAGGGTGATCTCCTCGAGCGCGGCAGCCGCCAGGATCACGCCGGCGACGATCGGCGCGTGGAACCAGGTGTAGACGTCTCGGACGTAGCGGCTGAGGTCCTTGTCGGCGAGCGAGCCGGCGTGGTGTTCGAGCGCAGGTCCCGGCCGGTCGAAGTACCCCCACCACAGCAGCCCAGCGAACGCACCCGATGCGACCAGCGCGACGACGGTGGTGGTGCCGAGTCCTGCGCCCGCTTCGAGCGCGGCGACCACCGGGATGCCGATGGCGACGATGACCTCGCCCAGGGCGATGATGATGATGAGACCGTGGCGCTCGGCGAAGTGGCCCGGGCGGATCACCCAGTCGCCGCGTCCGGCCATGCCCATGGCGAAGAGCACCACGGCGAGCGATGCCAGCCACGCCACGGTGCGCGGCCCTTCGTCGAGCGACGAGCCGACGACGAGGAGCAGGAGCGCCACCACGTTGATCGACACCCACTGGGCCAACGACGATCGTTCGCTGGCCTCCATGTCGTCGCCGAGCGCCATGGTCGCCATGCCGATCAGCGTGATGACGCCGAGACAGACGGCGAAGACCGGCCCGCCGTCCTCGTAGGCCGTCGAGACCGACGCGGCCATCGGCACGCTCACGGCGGTCGCCACCAGGAAGAGCGCTCGGACCCGACGGTCGTTGCCCGACACGGCGTTGGCCGACCACGTGAACTGCGACCACGGGAGCCACAGCAGGCCGAAGAGCAGCGCCGATCGTCCGACGCCGGACCAGTCGGGGTGGTGGACGAGGTTGCCGACGAGCTGGGAGAACGCGTAGACGAACGCCAGGTCGAAGAACAGCTCGACCGGATCGGCCGTGAAGTCCTGGGTACGTTCTGGAACCGCTATTCCCCGCATGGCAGGGGAGCGTAGAGCGGTCAGTCGAGGGTGGTGCTCGATGCGGCGGCGGCGTCGACGGCGTCGCGGGAGTAGCGCATGGGTGCCAGCTCGACCGCGGCCCATCGGTCGAGCTGGTCGTCGTGGTGCGGGTTGGTCGGGTCGCCGTGCACGCCGTGGGGCACGATCCATCCCGAGCGGTCCCAGTCCGACAGGTCGAAGACGTAGCGCGCCACGGGACTGGTGACCGACCGCATCGACGGCGGGGTCGTACCCGCAGCCCAGATGCTCTCGTTGTCGCCACCGAGCTCGACGGCGGCGGGTCGCGGCAGCGACGTCGCCAGGTCGGGTCGCAGGGCAGCGAGCGGGTGATGGAATCCTGCGGTGTGGAGCGCGCCCCAACGCCAGGCGGACGGATCGGTGCCGAGGTGTTGGACGAGGGCATGGACCGCGGACCGGAAGGCCTCGGCGACCAGCTCGTCGGGGACCAGGTCGTGGTCGTCGATCAGGAAGCCGACGCGCAGGTGGACCGCCCGCATGGCCTGACCGAGCGTGTAGCCGAAGCCGTCGACCACCGGTGCCCGGTGGATCGCGAGGTGGGCCGACACCAGGCGGACGAGCTCGGCTCGGGTGGCGGCGTAGACGACCGCTGCAGCGGACGAGGCGTCCATGTGGTGGTCCCATGCCGTCACCGCGACCTGGGCCGCGCGCTCCGCCGCCGACCGGGCGGTGAGGGAGGTGATCCTCCGGGCGAACGACGCGGCGACGGCGGAATGGGTGTCGCCGAGCACCGACAGGGCGTCGTCGGTGGTCCATGAGCCGCCGTGGGCGAGGAGTTCGGTCAGCCGGTTGGCACGGGCCGGATGGGCCCAGTCGTGCGACACGTAGGGGCCGTCGCCGACCGGGTTGTTGGCCGTGAGCAGGACCCCGGACGACGGGTTGCGGATCCGTGTGAGGTCGGCGTCGTCGACGAACGCGGTCCACGCATGGGCACCGTCGGCACCGTCGACGATGGTCCAGCCGTTGGCGTCGGGGCGGACGGCGAGGCGACCGCGGAACCGGTAGGCGATGTCACCGGAGCGGTCGGCGACCAAGGCG
>JBFIHN010000545.1:0-2234 GCA_041601775.1 Acidimicrobiales bacterium | reverse complement strand
TCGAGCACCCGCACGGTCCCGATCATCGCGCTGGCGCTCTCGCTCGCACTCGGTGGCATGGTCGCCGCGGTCATCCGTCGGACGCGACCGGCGGGATGGGGTGCGGGAGCGCTGGTGTGCCTCCTCGCGTTCGGGGCCTTCCCTCCCCTCTGGCAGGGGACCCTCGTCGCCGACGACCTGTCACGTCCCGAGGACATCCCCGCGGCGTGGATCGAGGCCATCGGCCACGTGGACGGCGACGACCACGGGACACGGATCCTCGAACTCCCCGGGATCGACCTCACCTTCCACCGGTGGGGCGCCACCTGGGAACCCATCACCCCCGGGCTCACCGACCGGCCCTTCGCCGCGCGTGAGCTGGTCCCGTACGGCGGTCCAGGATCCGTCGATCTGTTGCGGGCACTCGATCGTCGGATGCAGGAGGGCGTCATCGAGGCCGAGGCGATCGCGCCCATCGCCAGGCTCCTCGGTGCCGGCGACCTCTTGGTCCGCAGCGACCTCGAGTACGAACGCTTCCGCACCCCCCGGCCCCGCATCCTGTGGGACGTCCTCCAACGGGCTCCTGGTCTGGGAACGACCACCGCCTTCGGCGACTCCGTTCCCAACGTGGCCGGCCCGGAACTCCCACTCCTCGACGAGATCGAGTTGGGGACGTCTCCCGATGCCGAGCATCCGCCGCCGGTCGCGGCGATCGACGTCCTCGATGTCCCCGACATCCTCCATGCCGCTCCGCTCGACGGCGCGGTCATCGTGGCCGGGAGCGGAGAAGGCCTCGTCGACGCTGCTGCAGCCGGCATCCTCGATCGTCCCGGGCTCCTCGTGTACTCGGCGACGTTCGCCGACGACGAGGCGGCGTTGCGCGAGCTGCTCGACCGCGGCGCCGACCTCTTGGTCACCGACAGCAACCGACGACGGGCCGAACGGTGGCGCACCCTGCGCGACAACACCGGCCTGACCGAGGCTGCGGACGAGACGCCCCTGATCGACGACGAGAGCGACGCGCGCCTCGACCTGTTCCCCACGGCAGGGTCCGACGAGCAGTCCGTGACGGTCACCAGCGGGGCGCGCGCCACCGCGACCGCCTACGGCAACCCGATCACCTACACCCCGTCCGAACGTCCGCAACTGGCGATCGACGGGGACGATGCCACGGCGTGGACGGTCGGCGCGTTCACCGACCCACGTGGTGAGCGCCTGATCGTCGAACTCGACGAACCCCAGCGCATCGGCGAAGTCGATCTCCTGCCAGCGCCCACGATCGGGCGTCGGGTCACCGAGGTCGCCGTGCGGGCCGACGGGAAGGAGGTCGGCGCGGCCTCGTTCCCCGACACGTCGCCGTCGACCGTCGACCTGTCCGGAGCCGGCGTGGTCTCCACGCTCGAGTTCGAGATCATCGACACCGAGCCACGCGCATCGGCCGCCGCGCCGAACTCGGCCGCCGTCGGCATCGCCGAGGTCCGCATCCCCGGGCTCGAGACCACCGAATCGGTTCGGGTACCGGTCGACCTCGTGCGGGCCGTCGACCACGACCTCGACCACCGGTTGGTCTACCTGCTCTCTCGTCTCCGTGCCGACCCCTCCGAGGTCGTGCGGTCCGACGACGAGCGCACGATCTCGCGCATCGTCGAGGTTCCCTCCCGTCGTTCCTTCGCGCTGCGCGGGACGGCGCGCATCGCGGACTCGGCCGCGGATGCCCAGCTGTGGGCGCTGCTCGGGCAGTCCGGTCCCCTGGTCACCGCCTCGGACTCGCTCAGTGGGGCGCTGTCCAGTCGACCGTGGTCGGCGCTCGACGACGACCCGACGACCAGCTGGCAGACCGGGTTCGGCCCGCAGGAGGGACGGTGGATCGAGTTCGACGTCGGTGACGCGGTGACGTTCGACCGACTGCGCATCGACACCGTTGTCGACGGGAGGCACTCCATCCCCTCGGTGCTCACCGTGTCCGCCGGCGGCACCGCCCATCGGGTCGACCTACCGCCGGGCGGCGGCAGCGCCACCGTGGCGTTCCCGGCACTGACCGGCGACCGGATCCGGGTGACGGTCGAGGCCGTGGAGCCCACGGTCACCCGCGACTGGTATCGGCTCGCCGGCATCGCGATGCCGGTGGGCATCCGAGAGATCGCCGTCGCCGGGGTCGCCCCCACGGTCCGCCGGGACGAGCTCGACGCGACCTGCCGCGACGACCTGGTCGCAGTCGACGGACGCCCGACCTCGGTCCGTGTCCTCGGCGCGGC
>JBFIHN010000544.1:0-2245 GCA_041601775.1 Acidimicrobiales bacterium | reverse complement strand
TGCGGGTTGTTGGGGTTGTGGTACTGGTCGGCCTTCCAGGCGTTGGGCCGCTCGCGCGCCAGACGATCCGACACCGAGTAGTACGAGTCGGGGTGTTCGGGTTCGACGCTGGTCGGGCAGACGACGACCTCGGCCCCGTACGCCCGGAGTTGGGCGATCTTGTCGGGCGCCACCTTGTCGGGACACACGAACACGCAGTCGTAGCCACGGCGGGCAGCGACGATGGCGAGACCGACACCGGTGTTCCCGCTGGTCGGTTCGACGATCGTCCCGCCCGGCTGCAGCACGCCCTCGCGCTCGGCGGCGTCGATCATGGCGAGCGCCGGCCGGTCCTTGCTGGAGAAGCCCGGGTTGAAGAGCTCGAGCTTGGCCAGGAGGGTGCAGTCGAGGTTCTTGGCCGTCCGGTCGAGGCGCATCATCGGGGTGTCGCCGATGAGCTCGAGCAGGTCGTCGGCCACGTCCATGGGCGGGCCGGGGTCGGTCACCCAACGCCGGCCGACACCGGCGTCGACCGTGACGTCGGCGTCGGTGTGGAGCACGACCGGGAGTCCGTGGGCGTGGAGGTCGTTGGCGAGGTCGGCCGCCGCCTGATCCGCGCCCAGGACGTGTACGCGCGGCGGCATGTGGGGTCGGAGGTCGGCGATCAACGGTGCCGCGGGCGCGCCCGGTTCGTGGGTGACGACTCGACGGACCCTGGCCCGCAGGCGGGCAGGGATGGCGATGTCTCCGACGGCGACGAGTTGGTCCACGCCGTCAGTGTGCCGTCTCGGAGCGTCCTTCGTCGCCGGATCAGGAACGGACGGTGTCGAGGAAGCGGCCGACCAGGAGGTTCCAGAGTTCCGGGTCCTCGAAGTAGGGCGAGTGGCCCGATCCCGGGACCTCGACGACGCGGGCGTCGGGCAACAGATCGGCCGCCGCCCGGATCACGGCCGGCGGCAGCAGCGGGTCGCGCTCGCCCACCAGACACAGCACCGGACAGGTGACCTGCGCAGCCTCGGCGGCGTCGTGGGTGGTCTCGAACAACCGGCCCATGAGCGTCGCCGCATCGATCGTCCCGAAGTCGCCGATCAGTTGGTACAGGTGCGCTCGCGCCGGATCGCGGTCACGGAGCGTGGCGTCGATGGCCGGGTGCAGTCCGAGTTCGGTGAAGTCGGTGCCGGTGGCCTCGGCGCGCCGCGGCGCGGCGAAGCCGGCATCGACCGCATCCGACGTCAGCCCGCCGTGGGAGTCGGCGAGCACGATCGAGTGCGCGAACCCCGGCCGGGCGAGTTCGGCACCGAGCACCGTCCATCCGCCCATCGACTGTCCGACGAGGTCGGGCTGGTCGACGCCCAGGTGGTCGCACACCGCCAGGAGGTCGCCGGCCGCGACGGCGGGCCCGCTGCGGTCGCCACGATCGGTCGAGTTGCCGAACCCACGGTGGTCCCAGCTGACGACCATCCGGTCGGCGGCGAAGTGCGACACCTGCTGGAACCAGATCGCGTGGTTCCCGCCCAGCCCGTGCGAGAGCACCAACGGCGGCTTCGTCCGGCGATGTTCCTCACCGACGACCTCGACGAACAACGCCTCGCCGTCGTGGTCGACGACGAGCGTCCGACGGGACAGGACCGGTCGTGGGGCGGGAGCGGACGGACGGGGGCGAGGACGCTCGGCGATGCACTCCATCTCGACCCGGCCGCCGAGTGCCAGGTCGCACCCGCCGACCGTGATGCGCGCCGGTGGCGTGCCGTCACCGAAGAACGCCGAGTAGGCGTCGTTCATCTCGCCGAACTCGGCCATGTCGACGAGGAAGACGCTGACCTTGGCGACGTCGTCCCACGAGACCCCGGCGGCGCGGAGGATCTGCCCCATGTTCGCCAACGTCTGCGTGGTCTGGGCGGCGATGCCCTCCGCGAGCTCGAGCCCGCTCGTCGTGCCCAGCGTGCCCGACACGTAGAGGGCGTCGCCGGCCTGGCCGGCGTGGGAGAACTGCGGGAGACGGCCGAGGCCGTCGACGACGATGCGCTCTGCGGACATCGCCGGAAACTAGTCGTGCACGTCCTGGTCGAGGTCCCGCTCGGGCTCGGGCTCGGACGCAGGTACGGGTGTCTTCTTGATCGAGGCCACGATCGCGAGCGTGAGCACGACGGCGATGACCAACAGCGAGGCGAAGGTGGGCACGTGGTACAGGTTGCTGATCAGCATCTTGACGCCGACGAACGCCAGGACCACGGCGAGGCCCTGCTGCAGGTAGGTGAACCGGTTC
>JBFIHN010000543.1:0-2255 GCA_041601775.1 Acidimicrobiales bacterium | reverse complement strand
CTGCGTCCACGGTTCGACGTCACGGCGGTGGTGGGGCGATGCCCTCCTGTTCGAGGACCTGTGCCATCTGCGTCGGGACGGTGACCGCACCGCGCTCGATGTCGGTGCGGGTGACGTCGATGCTGCCGGCATCGACACCCGCGTAGCGGAAGCTGATCGACCACGACTCGCCCCGGTCGGCGACGGCGCCGAAGGTCCTCGTCGATGCCGGCGTCAGCGTGCCCAGGTCCAGGACCTGCTCGCTCCCGGTGCTCTGGACGGAGACGTCGTAGGCGAATGCGGTCGGGTTCTCGAAGGTGATGTCGACACGGGAGTGGTCGGCCAGGACTCCCGACAGCGCGATGAGCAGCGGGAGCACCGCGGCCAGGGCGATGGCGAAGAGGTCGAGGGGTTCTTGGCGGGCGCGGGCGCGGGCTGGGCGCTCCGACACGGTTGGTGCGGACGGCATGATGCCTTCCTCTCGTCGGTGAACGTGCAGGACTTCCGGTCGGGTCGACCGGTATCGGGCAGCTCAGACGAGGGGAGGGCCGCGCGGTGCGGCCGAGGACCCGGCGCGCTCCGATGGCCGGGGACCCGACCGGCCCGCCAGCGGATCAGGGGAGCGCGGTGCCGAGTCGGGGAGCGCCACGGCCGTCGCCGGGCCGAGGGAGGTCGCGTCGTGGTCGGTGCGGTCGCGGCTGGGCCGGCTGGCGACCACGGCACCGTCGCCGGTCGTCGGGGCGATCACCGCGGCCGCGAGTTCGTCGGCCACCTCGCCAGATCGGATGTCGTCGGCCGCGGCGACGTCGAAGGACCCGGGGGCGAAGACGACGGCCCAGATCGCGATCACGAGCGCGAGGTCGCGTCTGCGTCGCCGGGTCATGGGCGTAGACGCTATCGGGGAAGGGGGTGGATCGACCGACGGCCGCCGCAGGTGCGGCGCGGACCGCTTGCCACCCGCCGCCCCTTATGTGAGAGTGCAACTCGCACATTGTTTCGAGTCCCGGGGGATCGCGTGACCAGACCGTCGAAGTTCGAGGGGACCATCGGGCGCACCGTCGCAGACTCCGAGGCCTGGTTCGACGACCCGCCGCATCCCGCGGACGGCGCGCCGAACGTCGTCGTCGTGCTCCTCGACGACACGGGGTTCGCCCAGTTCGGCTGCTACGGCTCCGACATCGACACCCCCAACGTCGACGCGCTCGCGGCCGGCGGACTGCAGTTCACCAACTTCCATGTGACCCCGCTCTGTTCGCCGACCCGGGCGTCGTTGCTCACCGGGCGCTCGCAGCACGCCGTCGGGATGCGGGCGGTCTCGAACTTCCGCACCGGCTTCCCCAACCAGTTGGGTCACATCTCCAATCACGCTGCCACCGTCGCCGAGGTGCTCCGCGAAGAGGGCTACGCCACGTTCTGCGCGGGGAAGTGGCACCTGGCGCCGATGGAACAGTGTTCGGCCGCCGGGCCCTTCGACCAGTGGCCGCTGGCGCGGGGCTTCGACCGCTTCTACGGCTTCCTCGAGGGCGAGACCGACCAGTTCAACCCGCAGCTCGTGGCCGACAACCACCCGATCGACCCGCCGGCGGTACCCGAGGACGGCTACCACGTCAGCGAAGACCTGGTCGATCAGCTGCTGCGCATGATCTCCGACAGCAAGGGCGTGCGACCAGACAAGCCGTTCTTCGGCTACCTCCCCTTCGGCGCCACCCACGCGCCACACCAGGCGCCGCCGGAGTACCTGGCCAAGTACCGGGGTCGCTACGACGAGGGCTGGGACGTCGTGCGCGAGCGCTGGTTCCGGCGCCAGATCGAACTCGGGGTGATCCCCGCCCACACCGAGTTGGCGCCCCGCAACCCGGGTGTCGACGCCTGGGACGAGCTGCCGGAGAACCAACAGCGTCTCAACGCCCGCCTGCAGGAGGCGTTCGCCGCGTTCCTCGACCACACCGACGTGCAGATCGGCCGTCTGGTCGACGGTCTGCGGCATCTCGGTCAGCTCGACAACACGATCCTCGTCGTGATGGCCGACAACGGTGCGTCGCAGGAGGGTGGGCCCTTCGGTGTCATGCACGAGATGAAGTTCTTCAACGGGATCTTCGAGACCGCCGACACGGCCATCGAGCGGATCGACGACATCGGTGGTCCGCACAGTCACACCAACTACCCGTGGGGTTGGGCGCAGGCCGGGAACTCCCCGTTCAAGTGGTACAAGCAGAACACCCACGAGGGCGGCGTGCACGTGCCGATGATCGTGCACTGGCCGGCCGGCATCGCGG
>JBFIHN010000542.1:0-2286 GCA_041601775.1 Acidimicrobiales bacterium | reverse complement strand
CCACGCCGGCCCGCCCGGCAGCGGGTCACGTGGCGCTGCTCGTCGCCGGCTACGGATCGGACTCGCGCTCGGCCGCCGTCGACGAGATCGCGACCGACACGCTGGGCTACGACGCAACCGACGTCGCCCGCTTCAGCTACGCCGGCGGCCGGACGCCCCCGGTCGGCACCGGTGGTCTCGCAACCCTCGCGACCAGCGACTACGACGCCGCCGACACCTTCACGGACCTGCGCGACCACGGCGTGGTGCTGGCGGACCTGGTCGAAGCCGCCGCGATCGCCCGTCCCGGTGCGCCCATCGACCTCCTCGCCCACAGCCAGGGCGGGATCGTCGTCCGGTTGGCGCTCGTCGAACTGGGTCGGCGCAACCGGCTCGATCTTCTCGGGTCGGTGGTCACCATCGGGGCCCCGCACCAGGGCGTCGACCTCGGCACCGGCGCGCTCGTCGCCGGACCGCTCCTGCACCGCCTCCTCGAACCGCTCACCGGCTGGACCGGAGACGGCGTCGACACCGACGCGCCAGCGGTCCTGCAGCTGGCCGAGACATCGACCCTGATGCTCGAGCTGCAGCGCGACGGCGTGCCGTCCGGCGTCGACTTCCGCACGATCGGCGCCGTCGGCGATCTGGTCGTCACGGGTGACAAGACCACGGTCCCGGGCCATCGCGCCGCGATGGTCGGCCTGCACGGGGCCGACGCGCACAGTGCGCTGCCCGGTGCGGCGGCCACGACGCGAGAGATCGCGCTCGCCCTGGCCGGACAGGATCCCGGGTGTCGCAGCGTCCGGGCGGCGATCGTCGACGCCGTCGTGCCGCAGACGCTCTCGTTCCTGGAGAACGCCGTCCTCACCGGGGCGGTGGTGGCGGCGTCGTCGCCGTCGTGATCCCCGCAGGCCAGGCCGACCGGTTTCCCACGACGCCCGGCGATCCCTACACTGGCCCGTCGGCCCAGGCATCCGCCCGAGCCGCAACGAAGCAACCAATCCTCCCGTCGGGTCACCCCACGGTCGCAGCATCCCTCCGGGGCTGGTGCGCCGGCCCGTCGGCAGCGCAACCGAGGGGCAACAAGAGGAGTACCCGTGGCCGTCGTCACGATGAAGCAGCTGTTGGAAGCCGGAGTGCACTTCGGTCACCAGACCCGCCGGTGGAACCCGAAGATGAAGCGTTTCATCTTCGGTGAGCGCAACGGCATCTACATCATCGATCTCGATCAGACACTCGATCGCATCGAAACCGCCTACACCTTCGTCCGCGACCTCGTCGCCGACGGCGGCACGATCATGTTCGTGGGCACCAAGCGCCAGGCGCAGGATGCCGTGCAGTCGTACGCCGAGAAGTGCGGCATGCCCTACGTCAACCACCGTTGGCTCGGCGGCATGCTCACCAACTACCAGACCATGTCGAAGCGCGTCGCCAAGATGCAGGAATACCGGCGCATGAAGGTCTCCGGTGAGTTCGAGGCCATGCCCAAGCGCGAGGCCCTCCAGAAGAGCCGTGAACTCGACAAGCTCGAGAAGTACCTCTCCGGCATCGCCGGCATGGAGCGCCAGCCCGACGCGGTGTTCATCCTCGACACGAAGAAGGAACACATCGGCGTCACCGAGGCCAACAAGCTCGGCATCCCGATCGTGGCCGTGGTCGACACCAACTGCGACCCCGACACCGTGCAGTTCGTGATCCCCGGCAACGACGACGCCATCCGCTCGGGCACCCTCATGTGCCGCGTGATCGCCGACGCCGTCGCCGAAGGTCGCTACATGGCGTCGCGCAAGGCCGAGGCCGATCAGGCCCGCAGCCTGCTCGACGAGGACAAGGTCGCAGCCGAGCAGGCCGAGGCCCGTCGCCTCGCGCTGGCCGAGGCCAAGGCTCGCGAAGCCCGCCTCGCCGGTGCTCCCACCGCGCCGTCGGTCGCCAACGCGGCACCCGAAGAGGTCGCGGCAGCCGCCGCCGACCAGCAGGCCGCAGCCGCCGAGACGGCCGCAGCCCAGGCCCCCGCCGCCGACGAGGCGCCGGCCGAGGCCGCCCCCGAGTCCACCCCTGACACCACGGAGGCTTGAGCCAGATGGCGGAGTTCACCGCGAAGGACGTCCAGGCGCTCCGGCAGGCCACCGGCGCCGGCATGATGGACGCGAAGAAGGCGCTCGTCGAGGCCGAAGGCGACTTCGACGCCGCAGCCAAGAAGTTGCGGGAGAAGGGTCTGGCCAAGGCCGCGACCCGCGCCGACCGCGACAACGTCGAGGGTGTCGTGGCCGTCGCCGACAGCGACACGGGCGCCGCGATCGTCCAGCT
>JBFIHN010000541.1:0-2288 GCA_041601775.1 Acidimicrobiales bacterium | reverse complement strand
TAGGGGATGCGGGCCTCGTTGGCCAGCGCCACCTCGGGGTACTGGGTCATGTTGATGACCTCCCACCCCTCGCGGCGGAACCACTGCGACTCGGCCCGGGTCGCGAAACGCGGACCCTGGATGACGACGACGGTCCCGGCCTCGTGCACGGTCACGCCCTCGGCCCGGCAGGCCTCGATGGCGACCTGGCGGAGGCGTTCGTCGTAGGGGTCGGCCATCGACACGTGGTCGACGTCGCCGTCGTCCCAGAAGGTGTCGCTCCGGCCCCACGTCCGGTCGACGAACTGGTCGACGACCACGAAGTGTCCCGGCGCCACGTCGGGGTGCAGTGAGCCGGACGCGCACGGACCGAAGATGGCGCCGACGCCGGCCTGGCGCATGGCGTCGAGGTTGGCCCGGTAGTTGATGCGGTGCGGTGGGTGCCGGTGGTCGGCGCCGTGGCGCGGGAGGAACGCAACCCGTCGATCGCCCACCTCGCCCACCAACAGTGGGCTCGACGGCGGGCCATAGGGCGTGTCGACGGTGACCGTCTCGACGTCGTCGAGGAACTCGTAGAAGCCGCTTCCTCCGAAGACGCCGATGTCGGCGATGGCCACGGGTGCGCTCAGTCGGACGACGAGGACGTGGACGACTTCTTGTCGGCCTTCTTGTCGGCCTTCTTGTCCGGCTTCGTGTCGGGCTTGGTCGACGAGTCGCTCGACGAGTCGCTCGACGACGACGTGTCGGTGGTGGACGTCGACGTGGTCGACGACTTGGCGCCGCCACTCGACGACGAGCGAGCGTCGTTCTTGTAGAAGCCGGATCCCTTGAAGCTGATGCCGACGTTGCCGTACACCTTCTTCAGCTTGCCCTTGCACTCCGGGCACTTCGTCAGGGCGTCGTCGGTGAAGGCCTGCACGACCTCGAAGTCGTGGCCACAGTCCTTGCAGCGGTATTCGTATGTGGGCATCGGGGTTCTCCGCGTTGGCACTCGCGAGTGTCGAGTGCCAGAGGATAACGGGCGAGACCGCGCGTGCCCATACGCTCGGTGAGATGGAAGGGTTGGCCGCGGTGGCTGTCGTGGTCGTTGCGTACTCGTTGGGCACGTTCCCGACCGCACAACTGGTGGGTCGGCGGTTGGGTTTCGACCCGACGACGTCGGGATCGGGCAACCCCGGCGCGTCGAACACGACCCGCGTCGGCGGCGCCAAGGCCGGTGCGCTCGTGCTGGCGGGCGATGCCGGCAAGGGCATCGCCGCAGCCGGGATCGGCTACGCGGTCGACGGACGGACGCTGGCCTGGCTGGCTGGTGCGGCGGCGATCGCCGGCCACATGTGGCCGATCACCCGCAAGCTCGTGGGCGGCAAGGGCGTGGCGACCGCGGCCGGGGTCGCGCTGGTGTGTGCTCCGCTCGGCTTCGCCGTCCTCGGCCTGGTCTTCGCCGTCATCGCCAAGGTGCTGGACATGGCCGCACCCGGGTCGATCCTCGTCGCCGCCCTGATGCCGGTCGGCGTGTGGGCGTTGGGGCAGAGCGGAGTCGAGATCGCCGTCGCCGCGACGATCGGGCTGGCGATCATCGTGCGGCACCGGACCAACATCCGCCGCTTGCTCGACGGCACGGAGTCGAACGTCCGCGCCTGACGCCACCAGAATGGCGTCATGGCTCCTGTTCGTACCGCTGTCATCCCCGCCGCTGGTCTCGGCACCCGGTTCCTCCCTGCCTCCAAGGCGATCCCCAAGGAGATGGTGCCGGTCGTCGACAAGCCGACGATCCAGTACATCGTCGAAGAGGCCGTGGCCTCGGGGATCGACGACATCTTGATCATCGTCAGCGACGGAAAGTCGGCCATCGGCGACCACTTCGACCGGTTGGCCGGCCTCGAGGCGGCGCTCGAGTCGAAGGGCAAGACCGCCGAGCTCGACCTCGTGCGGGGTCTGGCCGAGCTGGCCGACATCCACTTCATCCGTCAGGGCGTGGCCAAGGGGCTCGGCCAAGCCATCGGCATGGCCCGCAAACACGTCGGTGACCGTCCCATCGCCGTGATGCTGGGCGACGACATCCAGGTCGACGACGGCGCGCTCCTCACCGGGATGATCGCCACCCACGAGGCCGAGGCCGGCTCGGTCATCGCCTGTCTCGAGGTCGAAGCCCACGAGATCTCGAGCTACGGGTGCATCGACCCCATCGCGCTGCGCGACAACCTCCACCGCTTCGAACGCATCGTCGAGAAGCCGTCGGCCGACGACGCGCCGTCGAACCTCGCGGTGATCGGGCGCTACGTGTTCACGCCGGAGATCTTCGCGGCGAT
>JBFIHN010000540.1:0-2291 GCA_041601775.1 Acidimicrobiales bacterium | reverse complement strand
CTGGGCCACGACCCGTGGAAGCGCTACCGGCTCCATCCCGACCATCGCCACGCCGGCCTGTTGGCCGTCGAGGGCATCGTGTCGGCGCGCGACCCGCTGTTCTTCCCCGAACAGGACCTCCCCCACCACCGCCCCGACGCGCTGCTGCTGTGGGAGGCCGACGAGGCCGATCACGTCGAGGACGTGACCGGCCATGTCGACGCCAAGCTCGCCGCATTGCGCGCCCACACCTCGCAGTTCCGCTCGACCATGGGCGTCGATCCCGACGACCCGCGCGCCGATGCCCAGTGGGAGGTCTTCGCCGACCGCATCCGCGACCGCCTGGCCGAGTGGGGTCACCTCGGCGGCTGCGCCCTGGGCGAAGGTTTCAAGTTGATCGACCGTCTCTGACCGCCCAGCGGGTGGGCGTGGCGTTCGTGACCCTCAGTGGTCGTGCTCGTCGGCGTCCGACTCGGCCTTGGTCTCGTGGATCGTGCCGTCGGGATGCTCGGGCGGGCTGTAGATCGAGTACAGCTTCAGCGGCTCGGTCCCGGTGTTCACCACGTTGTGCCAGGTCCCACCGGGGATGATCACCGCCCAGTCGTCGGACACGGCGTGGGTCTCGTCGACCTGGTGCTCCGTCGGACCGAGCGTGACCGTGGCCGATCCGGCTTCGATGCGGATGAACTGGTCGAGATCGTCGTGCATCTCGAGGCCGACCTCGCCGCCGGGCGGGATGTTCATCACGGTCAGCTGCAGCCGGCCACCGGTGAAGAGCACCTCACGGAAGTGCGGATTGTCGAGGGTCGCCTTCTCGATGTCGCCGATGAAGCCGATCGATGAGTCGTTCGCAGCCATGGCCCAGACCGTATCCCGGCCGGTGCCGCGCGGTGGCTCAGTTGACCGACGGGTCCTCGGGGAACGGCGCGAACCGGCGCAGCGGACCCGCTTGGCGGGCGAGCACCCGCCGCCACAACGCCTCCGCCGACTCGGCGAAGACGTCGCCGGCTTCGGCGTCGAGCACGAACCAGCCGTCCATCGCCATCTCGGCCTCGAGTTGGCCGGCACTCCACCCGGAGTACCCCGCGAACACCCGGAGACCGGTCACCCCGGCGGGCGCGTCGAGCGGGTCACCGTTGAGGTCGAGCACGCCGACGCCGTCGCTGAGGGGCGTCCACAGCGGCGACGCCGTGCCGTCCTCGCACCGCCCGAGACCGATCGCCGCATCGGGCGAGACCGGCCCGCCGGCGAACAGCGTCTTGGGATCGCTCACGTAGGGCGACCAGGTGGGAACCACCGAGTGCACCGGCGTCTCGCTCGGCCGGTTGAGCACCACGCCCAACGCGCCGTCGTCGCTGTGCTCGATCAGATAGACGACCGTGCGGTGGAAGTTGGGGTCCGCAAGCGTCGGTTCGGCCACCAGGAGCCGACCCCGCAGGCTCACGAGGCGGGGGCGATGTCGAGACCGAACGCGGTCTCGAATCGCTGGAAGTACTCCTCGTCCGACGCCGCCCGACCCAGTGCGACCCAGTCGGCGTCGCTCACGCCGACACGGCCGTGACCCAACTCGTCGCCCCCGTAGGCGCAGACGTAGCGGAGCCGGTCGGACGAGTCGTCGATGGCCTCCGCGATCACCGAGGCGACGACGTCGGCGCCGACGCCGGCCTCGATGCCCGCCAGGTACATGGCGAACATCCGCCGGTAGGCATCGGCGTAGTCGGAGTCGGCGTTCAGATCGGTGTGCTTGGCGAGGAGTGCCGTACGGGTGACGCCGGGTTCGACCATGCGGACCCGGATGTCCCAGGGCGCCAGTTCCTGGGCGAGGTTCTCGCTGAGGCACTCGACCGCCCACTTCGACGACGCATAGACCGCCTGGGCGAGCGCCGCGATGCGTCCGGCGACGGACGAGACGTTGACGATCGTGCCCGAGCGGCGAGCCCGCATCGTCGGGAGCACGGCCTGCGTGCAGCGGATGACACCGAAGTAGTTGACGTCGAAGACCGCCTTGGCCTCGTCGACGTCGACCTCCTCGACCACTGCGTTCATGCCCACCCCGGCGTTGTTGACGAGCACGTCGACGTGCCCGGAGGCATCGAGGATCTGTGCCATGCCGGTGGCGACCGAAGCGTCGTCGCTCACGTCGAGGGCGACGGTGTGCACGGTCGCGCCGGCCTCGGCCGCCTTGGCGAGGAGCTTGTCGGCCTTGCCGAGGTCGCGCATGGTCCCGTACACCGTGTGGCCGGCGGCGGCGAGGTGGACGGCCGCGGCACGGCCGATCCCGGAGTTGGCGCCGGTGACGACGATGACCTTCG
>JBFIHN010000539.1:0-2292 GCA_041601775.1 Acidimicrobiales bacterium | reverse complement strand
GTGCTGCCCGGCTTGATCTCCACCCACACCCATCTCTCGGAGGGGCTGGTGACCGGGATGGGCTCGGAGCTCTCCCTCTTCGAATGGGGCGCCGAGGTGGTCGGCCCGGTGGGGCTCGTGCTCACCCGCGATCTCGCCGCCGAGGGCGCGACACTCCGCGCCGTCGAGATGCTCCTCACCGGCGTGACCACGGTCAACGACATGTTCTGTCACGCCAACATCGGCTCGCAGGCGAGCCTCGGTGCTGCCGACGGCCTCCGCCGCGCCGGCATGCGTGGCGTCGTGTCCTTCGGTGCCGAGGATGCCTTCCTCGCCGCCGATCCCGAGGTCGACCCGACGGTGCTGGTCAAGGGCGTGCTGGCCGAGCACCACGCGCTCGCCGACCACGTCGCCGGCGACTCGCTGCTCGACTACCGCTACGGCGTCGGCACGCTGCTCGGCCAGACCGATGAGCTACTGGCCGCGGGGGTCGCGACCTGTCGGAGCGAAGGATGGGCGGTCCACACCCACCTGGCCGAGGTCCGGGAGGAACTCACCGCGGCACGCCAGCGGTGGGGTCACCGGACGATCGAACACGCCGAGCGGATCGGGCTGCTCGACCAACCGCTCATCGCCGCCCACGGCATCTGGTTGACCGACGCCGACATCGCCACGCTCGCCCGCCACGGCGCGTCGATCGCCCACAGCCCGGTGGCCAACATGATCCTCGGCTCGGGGGTCTGCCCGGTCGGCCGGCTGCGGTCGGCGGGGATCGCGGTGGGTGTCGGCACCGACGGCGCCGCGTCCAACGACAGCCAGGACATGCTCGCAGCGGTGAAGGCCGCAGCGCTCCTCCAGAAGGTCCACCATCTCGACCCGTTGGTGATCGACGCCTTCGACGTCCTCACCATGGCGACCATCGAAGGTGCACGGGCGCTCGGCATCGACGATCGTGTCGGCTCGCTCGAGGTCGGCAAGCGCGCGGATGTCGTCCTGTTGCAGGACACCGTCGACATCGCGGTGCTCCACGATCCGGTCTCGCAGGTCGTCTACGGCGCCTCCCCCCGCGCCGTGCGCGATGTCTGGATCGACGGGGTCCAGGTCGTGTCCGAGCACCGGTGCATCACCGTCGACGAACGCGACCAGATCGCCCGGTGCCGGCCCCTCGTCGAGCGTGTCGCCGTCGACGCCGGCCTCGTCGCCGGCGGGCACTCGGTGGCGACCCGGTGAGCGCCTCGACCCACGACGTGGTCGTCGTCGGCGGCGGCCACAACGGACTGGTGGCCGCGTTGCGCCTCGCACGGGCCGGCTGTCGGGTCACCGTCGTCGAACAGGGACGCGAACCCGGCGGGTGCGTGTGGACCGATCGACACCCGTCGGGGGTCCTCGTCGAGCGCGGTGCCTACGAGCACGGCGGCATCCTCGCCGTGGCCACCGAACTCGGCCTCACCGACCCCGGCTTGGGCGACGCCGCGGTGCGCTACCGCGAGCACCCCGTCGTGGCCGGCTTCGTGTTCGGTGACGGCGAGCGCCGCGTCTTCCACACCGACCTGGACGAGACCGTGGCCGACCTCGGCGACGACGGCCCCGCCTACCGCGAGCTGGTGGCCATGGCCGCCGTGCTCTTCGACATGGTCACCACGTTCGACCCGCCACCCACGCCGACCCAGATCGCGGCCGCACTCGCACCGCTCCGCGGCGGCGACACCCTGTTCCGGACCATCCTCCAGTCGGCCGAGACGGTCGTCGGCCGCGCGCTCGCCGACCCACACACACGCGCGGCGCTCGCGCTCCAGGCCGCCCACGCACAGGTGCCGGCATGGTCCCCCGGCTCCGGGTTGTTCGCGCTGTTGCTCCCGGCATCGCACGCCGGTCCTGCGGTACGGCCGATCGGCGGGTCGCGCGCCCTCGTCGACGCCCTGGTCGCCGCACTCGAACGCGAGGGAGTCGTGATCCGCACCGACGCCACCGCCGTTCGACTGGCCACGGCGAACAGCGGGCGGACACCCGACCCCGTCGCGACCGGGCCCAGGGCCAGCACCGAGTCGCGCACGGCGAGGGCCGGGGTGTTCGGCGGGTCCCCCGGCGCGCATGCCGTGGTTCCGCAGGGGCCGGTCGGGTTCGACTGGGCCACTCGCGGCGAGGTCCAGTTGGCCGACGGCACCCTGCTGGACGCCGATGCGGTCATCTCGGCGATCGGGCTCCCACGGACGGCGGCGTTGCTAGCCGACCCGGCCCCCGCACTGCGGGCCGCGGCCGACGGCCTGCACAGCGGCCACTTCAACGTCGGCGAGCTCACGGCGACCTGCGTCT
>JBFIHN010000538.1:0-2301 GCA_041601775.1 Acidimicrobiales bacterium | reverse complement strand
CAGGGCAAGATCTGGACCGGTTGGACCGGCGACGTCGCCGACGCCGCCCGGTTCGAGAACCCCTTGACGGTTCCGATGGACCAGGACCGGACGATCGGCTTCACGTACCGCGACAGGACGACAGGGGAGAAGTTCGAGGACTTCGGTGAGGCGTTCGCCAACACGTTCGCCGAGCTGGGCCGCAAGGCCGTCGGCTTCGCCGGCATGTTCACCGAGGAAGCCCTCACGGGGACCATCTCCGCCGGCCTCGGGATGCTGGGGGGAGTCAGTGCGGCCCTCACCGCCATGGGGGTGGGCATGGGCGATCTCGACACGTTCATCGCGATCTCCACCCAGACCCTCGAGTTCCTCACGTCGACGTTCTCGTGCGCGGCCGAATGGGGTCTCGGATCAGGGATCAACGCTCCCCCCGACGACAACCCCCTGGGCGACGACGCCGGTGACGTCATCGACGGGATCGGCGACCAGATGGGCAACGCCGATCTGGTGTTGAGCACGTTGAAGTCCGGCGCCGAGATGGGTTCGGCGGGAGACCTCCTCGCCGCGGAGAAGGCGCTGGGCTCGTCGCTGTCCTACGTCGACGACACGCTGGGCAAGCTGGGCACCGCGGCCACCGTCCTCGAGGTGGGTCTCACGGTGTGGGACATCACCCAGAACGGCGGTTGGTCGTCCGATCCCATCGAGGCGTGGTCGAACCCCGACGTCTACAACGACTGCCTCGCCGACAAGTTCCCGGACTTCACGGGACTACCGCCGGCAAGCTATGAGCCGGGCGGGGGGAACTGACGTGGCGTCCTCTGTGTCCCGCCGTGTTCGTTGGCTGGCATTGACGCTCGCAGCGTCGGTGCTGGCCACCGGCTGCGTCGACGATCGCAGCACGCAGGTCGCCGCCCCCGGAAGGACGTGCGCGGCGGCCGCGCACGTCGTCGAGGCACTCCAGGAGACCAGGGGTGCTCCGAGTTCCGAGGAGCCGATGCAGGCGAGCTTCACGGACCTCGCCGACGAACTGGTCGTCGAGGGCGACGAGGCGGATGCCCTCGCGCTCGTCGAGGAGCTGCAGTCGCTGCTCCCGGCGAGGGAGGAGCCGGTCTCCGGCGGGGCGGACGACGCCTGGTATGGCGCGCTGACCGAACTCGATACGCGCATCGCCGGGCTGTGCGGCTTCTCCATGCGGGTCCTCGTCGCCAGCGCCGAGCGCGCGGACGCGGCAGCCGACCCCGACGGTCCGGACGAGCTGTCGCTGGCCGGCGCCGACGACGATGGCCCGCTGAACTGGGCGGCCATCCGCCGCCGGTTGCCGGACGCCCCGTGGATCGACGAGGGGTACACGGGCATCGTCGGCATCGGGCCGGGGGTCTACGTGACCGTGGCCGGTGTGCCGACGCATGCCGAGGCCCGCTCGGTCTGCACCGACGTGCTCGGCGCACTCGCGGCAGAGGCCGAGGACGGCGACGTCGAAGTGCGGGTCCAGGGCCTGGGTGCCGACGTGTTCGCCATGTCCCACAACGGTGCGTGCATCGGCGCGTCGTAGACGAGGCGCGCCGCCGCTCGGCGGACGGGGGTCACGCCTCGCCGACGCGGTCCTGCTCGGCCTCGGGCCGGAGGTAGGCGGAGAGGAACGGCGCGCTGGCCAGCACGACCAACAGACGCAGGACCTGGGTGGCGGCCACGAAGGTGACGTCACCACCCGTGGCCGACGACGTGCCCATCACCGCGTAGATCCCACCGGGCGTGGTCGCGAGGTAGGCGTCCAGCGGTGCCGCGCCGGTCGTGGTCACGAGGACCCAGCCGAGGCCGGCACAGGCAACGAGCGTCACGGCGATGGTGAACAGCGCGGTGGGGACCATCCGGGAGATGGAACGGAGGCTGGCCAGGGTGAACTTCAGCCCGACCTGGACGCCGATGAGCAGGTAACCGAGGGCCTCGACCGGTTCGGGGACGGCGGCATCGGCGAAGAGCGGCACCAAGGTGAGCAGCGCGGCCACGAGCAGTGGACCCAGGATGGCGGGGGAGGGCATGCCCACCCGAGGCCCCAACCAGAGCCCGAGCACCATCGCCACCGTCACGAACGCGAGGTCGACGGGCCACGCGGCCACGGCGAAGTCGAGCGCGTCCGCCTGGCCGCCGGCGCCGAACACCACGGCCACCACGACGGGCAGGGTGACCAGCACCATGAGCAGACGCAGGTACTGCAGGACGGCCACGACCCGCGCATCGGCGCCCAGGTCGTCGGCCATCGCGGTCAGTCCGGCCGCCCCGCCGGCGATGGAGGAGAACGCTGCCGTGACCGGAGTGGCTCCT
>JBFIHN010000537.1:0-2304 GCA_041601775.1 Acidimicrobiales bacterium | reverse complement strand
GTGCCAGATGCGGACCGCTTCGTCCATCATCCGCTGCCCGTTCCCCTCCTCCTGGATGAGGATGAGGATCGAGTGGTCGTCGAACTGCATCGGCACGTAGTTCCACATGCCGGGCATCACCGGCTCGGTGTGGATCCCCGCTGGCTCGCGCTCGCCGACCGGTCGCACTCCCCACGAGCGGTCCCGCGCACCCCACCACCGATCGGGCGTCACCTCGAAGGTCTCGTCGCCGACCCGGAGCGAGCCCGACCAGCGGCCGTTCTGCGCGAACCGGGTGGTGTCGAAGACAACCCGGCCGTGCTTGCGCGAGTAGTGCCTCGGCTCGATCCACGGCTCGAAGACGCCGTTCCACACGAGGTCGCACGACAACTCGAGATCGGGGGCATCGCACACCAGCCGCAGCGACCGCAGGGGCTCGAGGACCTCGATCCGGAACGGGCCGACGGACGTGTCCATGCGATCGGCGAGCGGCTTGTTGGCGCGCACCACGTGATGGGTGTCGCCCCGGCGGACGGTGATGAACGCGTCGTGGGTGCCGAGGTTCGGGTAGACGCCCATGCCCATGACGGCGAACAGGTCGCTGCTGCACGAGTGCAGATTGAAGTAGTAGCGGTCGTAGAAGTTGCGATCGCTGGTCCCGACGTGACGGACCGGCTCGGCGATCTGGTGGACTGGATAGTCATCCCATGCGCTCAACATGGCGCCACCCTGTCAGATCTGACACACCGTCAGGTGTCGGAGTCACCCGATGGTGCCGCGTCGGACTCGCTCGAGCGCTCGACGGATGCGTTGGGCGCTCACCGACTGCGTCGTGCCGAGGTGCTGGGCGAACTGCTGGACCCGGAGTTCTTCGATCATCCACCGGATGTCGTCCAGGCGCGTCGTCATCCCCAGCTCTGCGACCAGCGCTGCGTGCTCGGCAACGACCCGGTGCACGATCGACATCCGTTCGAGGTCGGCGCGCACACCGTCACGGAGTTTGTCGATCCGGACGTCGACGGCGTCGAGGTACCGGGGCACGTCGGCGAGACGGTTGGCGCCGATGCTCACCGCCATCCCGTCGAAGACCAGATTCCCGATCTGCACCGTGATGTCGTCGAGCGCCGACGTCCACTCGACCGGCGCCGGTCGTGCCAGCCGGTCACGCAGACGGCCGACGTGCTGGACCGCCACGGCCATGCAGCGAACGGCCTCGACGAGGTGGTCGACGTACCGATCCCTGGTCTCGGCCAGCAGCGCGGCGAACGCCTCCCCGTCCCAGACCAGGTCGCCGTGGTCGAGGAGGATCCCGTCGAGCACTGCGTCGAGCGCGTCGTCGACCGCCGCCGACACCGAACCGTGGGGCGCGGTGACGAGCCCGAGCATGGTCGACGCGTCGAGCGCGGCCTGGACGGTGCGCGCCGGACGAGGGAGTTGGAGCTTGAGCAGTCGACGAGTCCCGTTCCAGTGCAACGCCTGTTGTTCGGACGTCGACGCCAGGACCCGGACCCCCACCGAGTCGCGGAGGTCGACCAACGACGGATACCCCTCGACCGTGAGTCCTCCGACGTCGGAGGTGATCGTCCGCGGCAACGCCCCGATCGACCAGTCGGTGATCCCGTCACGCTCCATGTCGGGTGACTCCGCCACCACGGTCGACCGCACGTGGGCGCGGAGCCGGCGCTCGAGTTCTCCGAGGTCGTCACCCTCGGCCAGCAGACCCTCGTCACCGGTCACCCGGAACCACGGCCGCAGGTGCGCCGGCAGCGCGACGCCGTCCCACATCGACGGACGGACCTCCACGCCGGCCAGCCGGGTGAGCGTCTCGGCCAGCACGACCCGCAGCGGCCCGTCCGAGGGGTCGATGGCCTGGTGCGCTTCCGCTGCCCGATCCGGCGCCGGGGCGAGATGACGACGGACGGCCTTGGGAAGCGCACGGATCATGGCGGTCACGAGTTCGAGGCGCAGGCCCGGGACCAGCCATTCGAAGGGCGACGGGTCGGTCCGGTTCAGGACCGCGACGGGAACCTCGAAGATCGCGCCGTCGCGCACGTCGCCGGGGTCGAAGGAGTAGTCGACCGGGACCTCGATCGTCGTTCCGCCGGACTCGCCCACCGACCAGGTCGTCGGAAATGCCGCTTCGTCGACTCCGCCGTCCGATGCGAGCAGGTCGTGGACCGACAGGTCGAGCGATGCCGGCCGCACCCCGATCTCGTCCCGCCACCATCGGTCGAAGCGACGGACGTCGGTCACGTCGTCGGGGACACGGGCGTCGAAGAAGTCGAAGACCGCGTCCTCGTCGATCAGCAGGTCGCGGCGACGCGC
>JBFIHN010000536.1:0-2305 GCA_041601775.1 Acidimicrobiales bacterium | reverse complement strand
GCTCGACGAGGTCGACGGATTCGACGCAGACCTGTGGGTGTCGAACGACAAGGACCTGTTGGTGCGCCTCCTCGATTCCGGCGCGATCTATGCCACCGTGACCGAGGACCTCTGCGTCCGCACGGCCGACGCCCCGAACCGCCTCGGGACCGCCACCGATCGACGGATCCACGGGCTCGAGACCTATCGCGACAAGCACGCCGACGCGTTGTCGCTGCGAGAGCGAGCGCTCCTGCGTGGCCGCACGTCACGCGTCAAGCGGCGCCAGAGCACGGGAATCACACGGATGTGGCACACCGCGGTGATGGTGGCGTCGATGGGCCCGTCGGGCCTGCGGCGCCAACGCGAGGCCGACGCGGTCAGCGCCGTGGCGGCAGGAGACCCGGCCGAGTCGGCGCGTTCGATGTCCGACGGGGACCGCGCTCGCGCCGATCGATCGCCGACCCGCAGATCCACGATCGGGCAGATGGTCGCGGCGGCCACGGCGGGCGACCAGGAGGCCCACGACGCGCTCGAACGCCGGTTCCGGCCCTTCGGCGTGGCCTTCGCTCGCCAGATCGGCTGTCCGGAGGACGCGGCCCGGGTCGCGCTCATCGACGAGAGCCATCCGGCCACGAGCGCGTTGGCCGGCTACCTGCGGCGGATCGTCGATGCCTCGCCGCTCGATCCCTCCACCGACGCCGAAGCGATCACCGTCGCGCTCTTCGAGATCGGCATGGGGTGGCTCGCCGGCCAGGTGTTGGAACTCGACGGTCACGCGGTGGCCCGCTACATCCCGGAGCAGACGCCACCGACCTCGCGACCCTGATCAACCGATCAGCCGACGGGAACGATCCAGCGGGAGCCGGCCACGTCGACGGGTTCGTCGTCGACGAACCAGTCGGTCGGGGGGATGCGCGCCGTGGGCAACGCGGTCATCCCGACGTCCGGATGGACGCGGAATCGGATGGTGACCTCGTGGGTCGCCCCGCGAGCGATGTCGAGACGCACCGCGACCACGGGCCGGGCACCCTCGGCCCCGTCGACGACCACGACCGAACCCGGCGGAGCGTCGGGTTCGCCCATGACTTGGGCACCCTCGGGCAGGGTGAAGGAGACCATGGCGGCGTGCGCGTCGGGGTCCGTCCCGACCGGCTGCTCGCCGATGACGTAGGGAAGGTCGTCGACCGGGGCACCGTTGTGCGCCGAGACCGTCACGGCCACCTCTCCCCCGTCGGCCACGTCGACGCGGACCGCGGTGTCGACGTACTGGTCGAGTTTGCTGGCGCCGGCGTTCACCACCCCCACGACGAGATCCGACGGCGCCAACGTCGCCGACACGCCGAGCGTGCGCCACGCCTCCTCCCCGTCGTCGGTGAGCACCAGCAGGTGTCGTCCGTCGCGGATGTCGCGGAGCGCGTCGAGGACGTCGGCGAGATCCGTTCCCGGCGCGAACAGTCGATCAGCGATCACGGAGACGAGTTGGGCCGTCTCCTCGCGACGCTCGTCGTTGCCGGACAGGTCCTCGAAGTCGACGATGGGCCGGTACTGGTCGTGCAGGAGGTAGTCGAGGATCTCGTCGGGCGGGAGCCGCTTCGCACCCTCGGGTGTCTCGATCGTCAGCGGCCCCACGCGTTCGCCGAGCGTGCTGATGGCGCTGCTGTCGACGAGGACGGCGCCATCGACGGTGGTACCCGTGGCCGCTTCGTACCGGTCCCACAAGGCGCGCAAGGTGGCGTCGGATCGGCCGCTCGTCCCGAGGTTGGCGGCGTTGGCCAGATTGAGCCAGCCCCACAACGGAGCGACGGCGGGGTCGATGATCGTCGCGGCGTCGTCGGGTTGGGGGAACGTCCGGATCGGCTCCGACTGGGTCGTCACGATGCGACCGTCGATGATCGACAGGACCGACCAGGACAACACGGCACCATGGCCGGCACGCATCTCGGCGTTGTTCGCACCGAAGACCAACAAGGTGGTCGGGCCACGACCCAACTCGGCCAGGGTCGTCGTGACCGCCGACGCGTCGCGCAGCACCGGGGCGAGCGCTTCGATGCGTTCGTAGAGCAACGCGTGACCATCGTGGAGCGGGCCCAACAGCGGTCCGACGTCGCCGTCGAATGCGGGAGGCAGCCGATCTGCCAACGCCTGGACCGCAGCGGCCAGGTCGGCCAGACCATCGATCCGTTCCCGGTGACCGTCGGCGTTGCCGACCGTCGCGGCGGCCTCGACCACCGGGATCGCCTGGGTCACGAGGTCGTCGGCGAGGGCGAGATCGTCGCGGAGCACGCGGAGGTGACGGGCGGCGCCAGGGACCAGGCGCAGCGGG
>JBFIHN010000535.1:0-2309 GCA_041601775.1 Acidimicrobiales bacterium | reverse complement strand
GCCAAGGAGGACATGCTCCAGGGGTTCACCAAGGGCGGCGACGACTACATCACCAAGCCCTTCAGCATCGACGAGCTGGTGGCCCGGGTGCGTGCGGTCCTGCGACGGACGCAGAGCCAGACGCCGTCGACGTCGACGCTGGCCTGCGCCGACCTCACCCTCGACGAGAGCACCATGCGCGTCGCCCGCGGGGGCGAGACGGTGCGTCTCTCGCCCACCGAGTTCAAGCTCCTGCGTTTCCTCCTGGTCCACCGTGAGCAGGTCGTGTCCAAGGCACAGATCCTCGACCACGTGTGGGAGTACGACTTCGACGGCAATGCCAGCGTGGTGGAGAACTACATCTCGTACCTCCGCAAGAAGATCGACGACCGGGACCCGAAGTTGATCCACACCGTGCGCGGCTTCGGCTACGTCCTGCGCACCGAGCCGTGATCCGTCGCCGCCTCGTCATCGGGGTCACCTGCACCGTCGCCGCCGCGATCCTGGTCGGATCGTGGCTGATGGTCACCTCGCTCGAGTCCCGCCTCGTCGCCAACGTCGACGACGGCTTCACCAACGGGTCGGTCAACATCGGCCTGCGCGATCAGCTGCTCGACCGGGGCGCTGCCGACGACCGACTCGACGAGCGCCGCACCGCGGTGGTCCGCTACGCCGACGACGGCAGTGTCGTGGCGTCGATCCCCTCGGGGCCCGTCGCCGACCCGGACCCCCTGCCCGACGGGCCATCGGCCACCGCGACCCGCGAGATCTTCACCATCGCGTCCTCCGGCGACGGACCCCGGTACCGCGCGGTCTCGATCGCCAACCGCGACGGCGGCCAGACGCTCGTCGGCGTGTCACTGGCCGAGGTCGACGAGACCGTGGCCGAGGCCCGCCGCATCCAACTCCTCGTCGGCGTGGCCGCCATCGGCGTCGTCGGCGTCCTGTGTCTGTTCCAGATCCGGCGGGCCTTCTCCCCCATCGACGGGATGATCGCCTCGGCCGGCCGGATCGCCGACGGCGACCTCACCGAGCGCACGCCGGTCGACGAGCCCGACTCGGAGGTCGGACAGCTCGCCACCGCGCTCAACCGCATGCTCGACCGGATCGAGTCCGCCGTCGACGAGAAGACCCGGTCCGAGGAGCGGATGCGCCGGTTCGTGGCCGATGCCTCGCACGACCTGCGGACCCCGCTCACCTCGGTGCGCGGCTATGCCGACCTGTACCGCCAGGGCGCCACCGATCCGGCGTCGGTCGCTCGGGGCATGGACCGGATCGAGGCCGAGGCCACGCGGATGACCCGCCTGGTCGACGACCTCATGGTGCTCGCACGTCTCGACCAACGGCCGGACCGGGACGAGACACCGGTCGACATCGGCAGCGTGGTGGGCGAGGCTGTGGACGCCGCCCGCGTCGTCGACGCGGATCGCGTCTATGACCTCGACCTCCCTGCCGAACCCACCGTCGTGCCCGGCGACGCCGACCAACTGCGCCAGGTGCTCGACAACCTCCTCGCCAACGGCCGCCGGCACACCCCGCCGGGGACGACGATCGGCACGACCGTGCATGCGACGGTCGACGAGGTCGTGATCGACGTGGTCGACGACGGTCCCGGCTTCCGACCCGACGACCGGGCGCGGGCCTTCGACCGCTTCTGGCGCGTCACCCGGTCCGACGAGAACCACCTCGACGGGTCCGGCCTCGGCCTCTCGATCGTGCAGTCGATCGTCGAGAACCACGGCGGCTCGGTCACCCTCGGCGATGCCCCCGGCGGCGGCGCCCACTTCGTCCTGCGGTTCCCCCGCGACCGGGAGCCCTCACCGACCACCCCACCAGGAGCACCGACATGAGCGAGTCCACATCCACCGCCCGATCCAAGAAGCCGCTCGTCGCGATCGCTGCCGTCGCGCTGCTGCTCGTCGGTGTGGCCGGCTGGTACGTCTTCCTCCGGGACGACGCCCCCGAGGCGTTCGACATCGACACCGCGAGCGGATCGGTGTCGGACACGACCGACGGCACCACGGACGACACCGACGCCACGGCCGACGCCGCAGCCGATGACGGTGTCGAGGGCACTTGGCGCATCGACGCCACCGCCGGCGACGACGGCGACGGGACGTCGGCCGGGTTCCGGGTGGACGAGGAGCTGGCGAACCTCGGTGCCACCACCGCCGTCGGGCGCACCAGCGTGGTCGAGGGTTCGCTCACCATCGACGGCACCACCGTCACGGCGGTCGAGGTGACCGTCGACATGGACTCGCTCGAGACCGACGACTCGCGCCGCGACGGGCGCATGCGGTCGGCGCTCGCGACCGACGAGTTCCCGACGT
>JBFIHN010000534.1:0-2309 GCA_041601775.1 Acidimicrobiales bacterium | reverse complement strand
TCGGCGGCGACGGCTTCGCGGTCCTCGGGTGTCCACGCGGTCGTCGGCTCGATGATGACCGACTCGGCGACCTCGAACTCGAGCAACTCGAAGAGGTAGCGCAGGTACGGCTCCTGGTGATCCTGCATCTCGGGACTCCGGCCGTCGTAGGCAGAGGAACGGGTGAGGATCATCTGGGCCGACTTGCCGACGCCGAGCGTTCCGACGTGACGACCCTCTGCGTCGACCGTGAACGACTCGAACGGCTGGACCACGACGTCGATCCAGGCCTTGAGCGCGTGCGGGATGCTCCAGTTCCACATCGGGGCGCTGATGAGCAGTGCGTCGTGCTCGCGGACCTGTTCGATCTGAGCCTTCACCTGCGCCCAGATCTCCTCCTGCTCCGGCGTGTGCGGCTCCCCGAAGAGCGGACCCAGCTTCGCCATTGCCGCCTCCCGGTCGAACGACACGATCTCGTCGGACCAGACGTCGAGATGGGTCACCGACACGTCGGCATCGAGCTCGTCGAGGAACGCTCGAGCGCATCTCGACGACAGGGAGCGCTCACCCTTCGGACTGCCTTCCACCCACAGGATCGACTTCACTGCGTCCCCCATCAGACCCTCTCCATCAGACAAGGGTGTTCGTGATCGGCTGACCGACCAGCTGTCGGGCGACGTCGCCGTACCGCGACTCGCGCTCGAACACCACGTGGTTCGAGGCGGTGTTGATGTCCCGCGCGAACCGTTGGATCGGGTTGTCGAGGAACGCCCCGCTCGCGCCGACCAGGGAGGCGAACGCGTTGGTCGCCGTCCGGCACATGAAGACCGCGTGGGCGACCTTGCTCGCCCATCCGCTGCGCTCTTCCACGCTGGCCTCGTGTCGGCGGGCGAGGAGCTCTCGGAGCACGTCGCGCATCAGGAGTTCGGCGGCATCGATCGTGAGCGATGCCTCCGCCACGAGCCCGAAGTTCCCTTCACCCTTCACCGCACCGGTGGCGCCGATCTTCTCCTTGACCTGCTCGGCGAACGCCGCCCGCGCGCCGCGGGCCGCACCGAGGCATGGAAGGCCGGCCGCCAACGCGAGGATCGGGATCAGCGGTGTCGAGTACAACGGGGCGTCGTAGCGCTCCGCCACGCCCAGACTCCCGTCGAGGATCCCGAGGAACGGCACGGCACGGTCGACGGACACGAACACGTCGTCGATCGAGAAGTCCAACGAGCCAGTGCTGCACATGCCCGCGATGTGCCAGGTGTCGATGGTCTCGACGTCTTCGCGAGGCAGGAGGAACATCATCGGGACGACGCTGCCGTCGGCCTCGGTGGCCAGACAGCCGGCCATGACCCACGTCGAGTGCACGATCCCGGTGCCCCACGCCCACCGGCCGTTCACGCGGTAGCCGCCCTCGGTCGCCTGGGCCGTGCCGCCGCCGATGTTGAGCGCGGCAGGAGCGAGCACGTGGTCGGCATGGCCGTAGACCTCGTCCTGCACCGACTCGGGATACTCGGCGAGCCAGAACGCATGCTCGATGTAGAACCCGATGAGCCACCCCATCGGCGCATCGGCTTCGGAGAGGATCAACACGACCTCGAAGAACGTGTCGACGTCGAGTTCGTGGCCCCCGTAGCGCTTCGGCACCATCATCGAGAACAGGCCCGTGGCGCGGACCGACTCGATCACGTCGTCGAGTGGACGGCGGGCGATCTCGCCCTCGCGCGACTTCTCGCGCAGCAGCGGTGCGAGGTCGCGGGCGGCTCGGATGCAGTCGTCGTGGTTCACAGGTCCGTCCTCACTCGATGATGTCGGTTCATTCGATGATGGCGCTCATTCGATGATGTCGGTGTCGGGCAGCGGGTTGTGCACCAGGCCGGGTGCGTACTTCTCGATGTCGCCGTCGTGGTCGGTGGCGCGCAGTTGCGCCATCGAGCGGCGACCGCCGGTGAGACGGAACATCTCCCACAGGTCTCCCCGGACCTCGAGCCCGACGGGACCCGTCCCGTACTCGTAGACCTCGTCGCCGCACACCACCCGTATGGCGTCGAGGCCGTTGTCCTCGAGGTCCTTCTCCACGAAGCTGGCCTTGGCGTGCATCACCATCTCGATGCCCGACGAGGCCCGATCCGACTGCGTCCCGAGCGCGCCGGCGAGGTCGTGCTCGTGGCTCAGGAGATCGATGACCAAGACGCCGACCTGGGGCACGTTGCGCAACAGTCCCTCGAACGCCGGACCGTTGACCGCCCACTGTTCGAGCTGGTCGGCCACGCTGACGCCGGCGCGGTCGGCGACGATCTGATCGACCCAGGCCTGGGTGTCGGCACCGGGGCCACGGC
>JBFIHN010000533.1:0-2312 GCA_041601775.1 Acidimicrobiales bacterium | reverse complement strand
GCATGCTCCCTGCCCCGTTCGTCTAGCGGCCTAGGACACCAGCCTCTCACGCTGGCAGCACGGGTTCGAATCCCGTACGGGGTGCCATACGCACGAATGCCCTGCTCCGGCAGGGCATTCGTCGTTTCCGGCCGACCTCGGTCGGCGCGGTACCGTCGCCGCCGTGCCCACAGCCCGGCCCGGAGACCTGGTCGATCGCGACCGCGCCACGATCTGGCACCCGTACGCCTCGATGCCACCCGCGCTCGACCCGACGCCGGTGGTCGGCGCCGAAGGCGCCCGCCTCCACCTGGCCGACGGTCGCTCGGTCGTCGACGGCATGTCCTCGTGGTGGGCGGCCATCCACGGCTACCGCCATCCGGTGCTCGACCGCGCGGTGCGCGACCAGCTCGACGCCATGGCCCACGTGATGTTCGGCGGGATCACCCACGGTCCGGCGGTCGAGCTGGCCGAGCTGCTGGTCGACATCACGCCCGCCGGTCTCGAGCACGTCTTCTTCGCCGACTCCGGATCGGTGGCCGTCGAGGTCGCCATGAAGATGGCACTGCAGTACGCCAGGGGTACCGGGCGCCCGGGTCGCGACCGGTTCCTCACCGTGCGGGGTGGCTACCACGGCGACACCCTGCACGCGATGTCGGTCTGCGACCCCGTCAACGGCATGCACTCGATGTTCGCCAACGTGTTGCCGGAGCAGTCCTTCGCCCCGGTGCCTGGTCCGCGATTCGACGAACCGTGCTCCGACGCCGACGTGGCCGAGCTCCGCGCGCTGTTGACGGCGGACGTCGACCGCATCGCCGCGGTGATCCTCGAACCCATCGTGCAGGGTGCCGGCGGCATGCGGTTCCATGCGCCGGGATACCTGGCGCGTGTCCGCGAACTGTGCGACGAGTTCGACGTCTTGTTGATCGCCGACGAGATCGCCACGGGTTTCGGTCGCAGCGGGCGCCTCTTCGCCTGCGAGCACGCCGACATCTCACCCGACATCTTGTGCCTGGGGAAGGCGCTCACCGGTGGCTACCTGTCGATGGCCGCCACCCTGTGCACCCCCGAGGTCGCCCGAGGGGTCACGGCTGCAGACTCCGGTGCCCTGATGCACGGGCCGACCTTCATGGGCAACCCGCTGGCTGCGGCCGTGTCGCTCGCGTCGGTCCGTCTGCTGTTGTCACGCCCCTGGCAGGACGAGGTGTCGTCGATCGAGTCGTCGCTGCGCTCGGGTCTCGGTCCGGCCGAGGCGCTCGACGGCGTGGTCGACGTCCGCGTGCTGGGGGCAATCGGGGTGATCGAGACCGAGTCACCGGTCGACATGGCGACCGCAACCGAAACGAGCCTCGACCACGGGGTCTGGCTCCGTCCCTTCGGCCGCCTCGTCTATGCCATGCCGCCGTTCGTCGCGACCGCGGACGATGTCGCGGTCATCGCCGGTGCCATGGTCGCCGTGGCCCGGACCGCATGACCATCTGGCAGGGACGGGCCACCGACGAGTTGGCCGCCATCGACGCCGCCGGCCGCCGTCGGTCGCTGCGGGTGTTCGACGCCCTCGGGCCGACCGGCACGCTCGACGGTCGAGCGGTCACCTCGTACGCCTCCAACGACTACCTGGGCCTCTCCGCCCACCCCAGGGTGCAATCGGCGGCCATCGGTGCCGTGGAGCGGTGGGGGACCGGCGCGACCGCCTCGCGCCTCGTCGTCGGGACCCGTCCTGCCCACCACGACTTCGAGGTCGCCTACGCCGCATGGAAGGGGTGCGCGTCGGCGGTCGTGATGTCGTCGGGCTACGCCGCCAACCTGGCGGTGCTCTCGACCTTCGGGACCGCGGACACCACCATCGTCTCCGACGAGTTGAACCACGCCTCGATCATCGACGGCTGCCGGCTGGCCCGAGCGACGACGGTGGTGCACCGACACAACGACGTCGAGCACCTCGAGTCACTCGTCGCCGCTGCGTCGGGCCCCGTGATCGTCGTGGCCGACAGCGTCTTCTCGATGGACGGCGACGTGGCTCCCGTCGGCGACATCGCCGACGTCTGTCGCCGCCATCAGGCGCTCCTGGTCGTCGACGAGGCCCACGCCGTGCTGGGTCCGGACGTCCCGACCGACCTCGACGTGCTCCGCGTCGGGACCCTGTCCAAGGCCCTGGGTTCGCTCGGGGGTGTGGTGGCCGGCCCGGCGCCGCTCATCGACCTGCTCGTGAACCGTGCGAGGCCGCTCATCTTCTCGACCGGCCTGGGCCCGGCGGACGTCGCCGCGGCCCACGCCGCGATGGACATCGCCCGGGGACCGGAGGGTGACGAGCTGCGCTGTCGTCTCCGGCG
>JBFIHN010000532.1:0-2321 GCA_041601775.1 Acidimicrobiales bacterium | reverse complement strand
GGCGCTCGACATGATCGACGCCATCATCGACGCCATCCGGGCATCGGCCGACAAGCAGGCCGCGCGCGAAGCGCTGATGGCCGCGCCGTTCGAGTTCTCCGAGACCCAGGCCGAGCACATCCTCGACATGCAGCTGTCCCGTCTCACACGGCTGGGACGATCCGACCTCGAGGAGGAGATGGCCAAGCTCCGCGAGACCATCGCCGAGCTCAACTCGATCCTCGCCGACGACGTGAAGCTCCGAAAGGTCATCGAGGACGAGCTGGGGGAGATCCGGGGCAAGTTCGCCACCGATCGTCGCTCGATCCTCACCCACGACCCGGGTGAGCTGAACATCGAGGACCTAATCGACGACGAAGAGCTCGTCGTCACCATGTCGCACCGGGGCTACGTCAAGACGGTCGAGGCCGTCAGCTTCCGCCGGCAAGGTCGCGGCGGCCGCGGTGTTGCCGGCGCCAAGCTGCGCGACGAGGACTACGTCACCAAGATCCTCACCACCACCGCGCACGCGTACCTGTTGTTCTTCTCGAACAAGGGGAAGGTGTACCGCCTCAAGGCTCACGAGATCCCGAAGAAGGACCGGACCGCGCGCGGGACCGCCATCGTCAACCTGCTCCAGCTCGAGCCCGACGAGCGGATCCAGGCGATCATCGACACCCGCGACTACGAGACCCAGCCGTACCTGTTCTTCGCGACCAAGCAGGGCCAGGTCAAGAAGACGAAGTTCTCCGAGTACGACAAGTCCCGGCGTGACGGCCTCATCGCGATCAACCTGCGCGACGGCGACGAGTTGGTGAAGGTGCTCTCGAGCACGGGCGAGTCCGACATGTTCATGGTCTCCAAGGCCGGCATGACCATCCGGTTCAACGAGTCCGACGTGCGACCGATGGGCCGCAGCGCCGCGGGCGTACGGGGCATGAAGCTCAAGTCGGGCGACGACGAGGTCGTGTCGTGCGACATCGCCCGAGACGACACCGCGATCCTGATCGTCACCGACGCCGGCTACGGAAAGCGCACCCAGCTCGACAAGTTCAACATCCAAGGCCGCGGCGGCATGGGCGTGCGGGGCATCAAGATCACCGCCAAGAAGGGCTCGGTCGTGGCGGCGTTCATGGTCGGCCTCGACGACGAGATCTTCGTGATCGCCAGTGACGGCGTCACCATCCGCATGGAGGCCCGCACGATCTCGTCGCAGGGACGCGATGCCACCGGGGTGAAGGTCATGGACGTCAAGGGCGATGTCCACGTGGCCGCGGTGGCGCCGGTGCTGTTCTCCGACGACGAAGTGGACAGCTGACCCGGAGGCGGCGGACACCGCCTACCATCGGATCCGCGCTTCCCCCGGTGCCAGACCTGGAGGGAATGCCATGTCCGTCAGCCGCGGTGGTCGAGGCCAGGCCACGCCCCTGTGGGCGGTCTTCCTCGTGCTGAGTGCACTGCTGCTCGTCCCGCTCGCGTTGGTCGCCCGAGCGACCATCGAGCGAGCCGATGCCCAGAACATCGCCGATGCCACCGCGCTGGCCGCAGCGGTGGAAGGTCGGCCCGAAGCCGAGCAGGTGGCGGCGCTGAATGGCGGTCGACTCGAGTCCTACGAAGCCGACGGCGACACCGTGGAGGTCGTCGTCGTCGTGGGCGGCCGCCGGGCCACGGCTCGTGCCGTACGCGACGTCGTACGCGTGCGTACCGCCGCGGGGTGACGCCGGCCGGCACCGGACCGGCACCGTTACGCTCGCTCCATGAGCATCCCCGTGGAACTCGAAGTCCTCGCCGACGCCATCGCCGCCCGGACGATGGGGCCGTACCTGTTGACCTCCGACGACGACGGACGCCCCCACGCCACCGCCATCGCGCTGCGCTGGGACGAGGGGACCCTGGTGGGGCCATGCGGTCGTTCGACCCGGCGAAACGGCACGGCGCGGCCGGCCGTCTCGCTGCTGTGGCCACCCGACGCGACCGGCGACTACAGCCTGATCGTCGACGCCGACATGGCGGTCGAATCCTCGGGAGTCGGCGACGACGAGACCCCCCGCGCCCGGCTCACACCGACCCACGCCATCCTCCATCGTCCGGCCGACGTCCCCGACCCGGACACCGACTGTGCCCACGATTGCCGGACGGTGTTGTGAAGAAATAGGTCGTCCGACCTATTGACGCCGGTTAAACTTTGCTTTAATGGGCGTATGGCCCTGAACTCCTTCCCCACGCTCCGGCTCCACCCCGCGTCCAGCCCACCGGCCGGGATCGCCTCACCGCTCCTGCAGCGCTACCTGATCCTCGCCGCCTTGCAGGTCCTCGATGTGGCGACCACGTGGACGATTCTG
>JBFIHN010000531.1:0-2328 GCA_041601775.1 Acidimicrobiales bacterium | reverse complement strand
GTCGCTCGTCAGTCAGCGCTGACGATGCGGGGGGTCACTTCCCGGCGTCGAAGTTCTCGCCGAGGGCGTTGCCCATGTTGCCGTCGGTGCCGTAGACCGGCTTGTCGCGCGGGCCGATGCCCTGCTCGACCATGACGGTCAGGATGCGGCTCGACTCGTCGAAGCCGATGAGGATGGTTCCCTCGGCGTCGGCGGAGACGGCCTGGCCGACCTCGGCGTCGAACGTCTGCGCTGCCGGGTCGTAGATGACGGTGTCGATGACCTCGCCGCCGCCAGCCTCGAAGGCGGTCGTGAAGTCCTCGGCGAGTCCGGTGCCGTAGTCGTCGTCCAGCGCCAGGATGAAGACGTTGGTGATGCCGTCACCGAGGACGACGTCGGCCAACGTGGCGCCCTGCAGGATGTCCGACGGGGCGTTGCGGAAGTACAGGCCCTTGTCGTCGTAGTCGCTGAACTTCTTCGACGTGTTCGCCGGCGAGAACATGACGACACCAGCGGTGGTGATCTTGTCGATGACGGTGAGGCTCACCGACGACGACGCGGCACCGACGATGATGTCGACGTTCTCGGACAGGAGACGGTCGGTGGTGCTGTTGGCGATGTCGGTGGTGGTGTCACCGGAATCGCCGTTGCTGAGCTCGGCCGGGGTGTCGAGGACACCGCCGGCGTCGTTGATCTCGTTGATCGCGAGCTGCGCACCAGCGAACTCGGGCGGGCCGAGGAAGGCAAGCGAGCCCGTCTCGGGGAGGAGCGTGCCGACCTTGAAGACGCCGTCGCCCTCACGGGTGGCGGTGACGGGGACCTGGTCCACGTCGGCCTCTTCGGGAGCGTTGGCGGTCACGAACTCGGTCGCGTCGTCGTCGATGCGGTTGTCGTCACCGAAGGTCTGGACGCCATAGCTGGCGACCGTCGGTTCACCGTTGCCGGAGAAGTCGAGCGGGCCGGAGACGCCGTCGTAGTCGATGTCGGTGCCGGCGTCGACGAGTGCGAGGCACTCGGCGTAGCCGGTGCACTTCTCGCCGTCGCGGGTCACGCCGTTGATCTCGTTGGCGTACTCGGCACCGTCGGTGCCGGCGACCTCGACCGCGAGCGCCGAGACGATGATCGCGTCGTAGGTCTCTGCGCCGTAGTTGAAGTCGACGAGGTCGGGGTCGACCTCGAGCAGGCGCTCCTTGAAGTCGTCGTCGAGCGGTGCCAGCGGCAGGGTGCCGCGCATCCCGGCGAGCGCGCCGGCGGCGTCGCCGTCGCCGTCGCCCTCGGTGGTCGTCGTGTCGTCGTCACCGGTGGCCGAGTCGTCGTCGTCGCCGCATGCGGCGGCGACGAGCGAGAAGGCCATCAACAACGCGATGAGCAGGCGGAGTTTGCCCGGCTTTCGCATGTGATCAGTTTCCTTTGTGTTCACCAACAGGGAATGCTGAGAGTAACTCCGATCGGGGGTGCTGTGGGCCGGATCGCGCGGAAATGCGGTTTGGGGGGTGTCGGGGTCTCTGTCGGGTTCTGCACTGCCCGCGTCGGGGCCCGGTGCGCAAGGATGGGAACGATGGGTGATCTCGCCGCGCTCCGCGACCGTCTGCGCGACCTCGACCGGGTCGTCGTGGCCTTCTCCGGCGGCGCCGACTCGGCTTTCCTGGCGTGGGTCGCCCACGACACCCTCGGCGATCGGGCGACCGCGGTGACCGCCGTGTCGGCGTCGCTGGCCGGGCTCGAACACGACGACTGCCGTCGCCTCGCCGCCGAGTGGGGTCTCGACTGGCGGGAAGTCCACACCGACGAGATGGACAATGCCGCCTACCGCCAGAACGACACCGACCGGTGTTTCTGGTGCAAGGACGCGCTGATGGATGCCATCGGGCCGCTGGTCGAGGAGACGGCGGCCACCGCGATGCTCGGGGTCAACCTCGACGACCTCGACGACCATCGTCCCGGGCAGCGGGCGGCGGCCGAGCGCGGGGCGGTGTTCCCGCTCGTCGAGGCGGGCTTCACCAAGGACGATGTCCGCCGGACATCGCAGGAGCTGGGCCTGCGGACGTGGGACAAACCAGCGGCCCCGTGTCTGGCGTCGCGCCTGCCCTATGGAACGCCGGTGACCCTCGGCCGGCTCCGGTCGGTCGAGGACGCCGAGGCGGCCTTGCGGGCCATGGGCTTCGACGAACTCCGTGTCCGACACCACGGCGAGCTGGCACGGATCGAGCTGCCGTTGGGTCGCATCGACGAGGCGCTCGTCCGCCGTGCCGACGTCGTCGCCGGTGTCCGCGCGGCCGGGTACCGCTGGGTGTCGATCGATCTCGACGGACTCCGTTCCGGGAACCTGAACTCGTAGGGCGCGGCTAC
>JBFIHN010000530.1:0-2330 GCA_041601775.1 Acidimicrobiales bacterium | reverse complement strand
GTGATCCAGGGGTGGGCGATGCTGCCCTCGGCGATGACCGGGAGGTCCTCGGGCTTCGCACCGGCATCGCGGAGCCGAGTCGGCATCCCGAGGGCCTCGATCAGTTCGCCGACGGCGACGCTGGCGGGCACGTCGGGGCGGCCCATGGCCTCGGCGATCAGCTGCTGCGCCTCCATGGTGGCGGGCAGGTTGTGGGCCATGACGTGCGGCATCATCACGCAGCTGGTGTGGCCGTGCGACATCCCGCAGACCGCGCCGAGTTGGTGGCCCAGGCCGTGGCTCGCGCCGTAGGGCACCCGATTGAGGCCGGCGCATGCCAGCCCGACGGCGAGCTGACACTCGAGCCGAGCGTCGAGGTCACCGGGGTCGGCTGCGGTCTTGGGCAGTCCGCGTGACAGCAAGCGGATGGCATGGAGCGCACCGGCGTCGGCGAGCGGCTCGGGCGCGCTGGAACACAGCGTCTCGACTGCATGGTCGAGGGCGCGGACCCCGCTCGACAGCCACAGGTCTGCGGGCGTGTGGACCGTGATCGCAGGGTCGAGGATGATCGCCGCGGAGCCGATCTCGGCGCCGCTGAAGAGCTGCTTGCGTTGGGTCGGTTCGTCGACGCAGCCCGCGAGGTCGCTGAAGTCGGCGCCGGTGAGCGTGGTCGGCGCGGCGATCTGACGGAGCGGTGGCGAGGCGACCGGTGGCGTGATCCGCTCGCCGTCGGGTCCCGTGGTGATGGCGAACGCCTCGAGTTGCTCGGTCTCGGTGAGTCCTTCGGCGAGCACGACCAGCGCGGTCTTCACGGCATCGAGCGGCGAACCCCCGCCGACGGTCACGACGAGGTCGGCGTCCGTCGAGCGGAGGTGGTCGGCGACGGCGAAGACGCTCTCGCGCGGCGCATGGGCGGCGACTTCGTCGAAGCGACCGACGCTGCGGCTGCCGAGCGCGGACTCCAGGTCGTCGATGACCGCTGTCTTGCGCGACAGCGTGCCGGAGGCGACCACGGCCACGCGCTGCGCGCCCCGACGGTCGGCCTCGTCGAGCACGGCGTCGGCCAGCGGGGTGCCGATGTGGGTGCGGTCGAGGCGGAGGAACTCGAAGGATCGCGCGGTCACGGGATGCTGCTCCTATCGGCGGAGTTGGCGGGCGATGCTCCAGCGGTGCACCTCGGACGGGCCGTCGTAGATGCGGAACGCGCGGATCTCGGTGGCGATCTGGCCGACGACGGTCTCATGGGTGAAGCCGAGACCACCGAGGACCTGCTGCGACCGGTCGACGATCCGCTGGGTCGCCTCCGAGCACAGGACCTTGGTCATGCTCGACTCCCGTCCGGCGGCCTCCCCCTGGTCGAGCAGCCAGGCGGTGTGCCAGATGGCGAGGCGACACTGCTGGATGTCGATCTCGTTGTCGGCGAGCATGAAGCCGACGCCCTCGTGCTCGAGCAGGGTCTTGCCGAACGCCTGGCGTTCGCTTGCGTGTGCGGTGGCGATGTCGTGGCAACGGATGGCGGCGCCGAGCCAGCGCATGCAATGGGTGAGCCGCGCCGGCGCCAGTCGGACCTGGGCGTACTCGAAACCGCGCCCGGGTTCGCCGAGCACGTTCGCAGCCGGGATCCGAACGTCGTCGAAACGCACGACGGGATGACCACCGGGAAAGCTGCGGTCGAGGGTCGCCACCTCGCGCTCGATGACGATCCCGGGCGTGTCCATGTCGGTGAGCAGGATCGTGGCCGCACGTCCGGAGTCATCTTCGGACTCCCTCGCCATGATCATCACGAAGCCCGCGCCGTCGGCCCCGGTGATCAGCCACTTGGTGCCGTTGACGACGAACTCGTCGCCGTCGCGCGTCACCGTCGTCTGCATCGCCCGGGGGTCGCTCCCGGCGCCGGGCGCCGGCTCGGTCATCGCGAAGCACGATCGGATCTCGCCGGCCACCAGGGGTCGTAGCCAGCGTTCGTTCTGCTCGGTGGAGGCCACCTTGGACAGCAGGTTCATGTTGCCCTCGTCGGGTGCCGAGCAGTTGAGCGCGAGCGGCCCGAGCATGGAATAGCCGGCGGCGATGAAGACCTCGGCCATCGAGACATGGTCGAGACCGAGGCCACCCCACTCCTTCGGAGCATGCGGCGCGACGAGCCCGGCGGCGTGGCCCAGCGCGATCAGTTCGCCACGGAAGGCATCGTCGATCCGCTCCGGGACGCCCGCGTGTTCGAGTGGGATCAGCTGGTCCCGGACGAAGGCGACGGTGCGGTCCCGCAGATCGATCTGCGCCTCGGTGAGTTCGAAATCGATCACGTACAGCCTCTCGTCCGGTTGACAGCCAGAGTATTGTCATACAATGTAACC
>JBFIHN010000529.1:0-2341 GCA_041601775.1 Acidimicrobiales bacterium | reverse complement strand
GGCGGCGAGATCGCGGGTGAGCACGAGCCCCACCGGGCCGACCACCTCGGCGCCCCATTCGAAGAGGGAGAGCTCCGAGCCCATCCCGGTCACCAGCCCCTCCGAGAGATGGGTGTGGGTGGAGATCAAGCCGGGCAGCACGACGCCCGTCCCGTCGCCGTGGACCGGGAGGCCGGGGTGACCCTCCACCAGGTCCTGCGACGGGCCGACGGCGACGATCTGCCCGTTGCGGACGTGGACGGCGCCGTCGGACACCACCCCCTCGGTGCAGGCGCCCGGCGTGCGGGTCCGCTCGGCCGCGGGGGCCAGGTCGGCCATGGTGATCACGTGCCGACCGCGGATGAGGTACTCGCTCACCGGGCCACCTCGTGGAGCACCTGTTGCAGGACGGCGACGAAGCGATCGATCTCCTCGAGCGTGATGACCAGCGGCGGCATGATCCGCACCGTGCCGGACTGGTTCAGCACCGATCCGACCAGCACCCCCAGCTCCTGCATGCGCGCGACGACCGGGTTGGCGTCGACGCGCAGTTCGATCGCGCACCACAGACCGCGGCCGCGTACGTCGACCAGGAGGTCGGGGTGGGCTTCGGCCAACGACCACAGCTCGGCGCGCAGGTGCTTTCCCGCGACCTCGACGTGGTCGAGGAGCCCGTCGGCGATCACGTCGAAGGCGGCGATGCCGGCCGCGCAGGCCACCGGGTTGCCGCCCATCGTCGTCAGGTGCGACAACGGCGGGTCCACGAAGGTCTGGAACAGTTCGTGGGATGCGAGCACCGCGCCGAGCGGGAGCCCGCCGCCGGTGGCCTTGGCCATCGTGATGATGTCGGGCTGCACGTCCCAGTGCTGGTGGGCGAACCACCGGCCCGACCGGCCCATGCCGCCCTGCACCTCGTCGATGATGAGCAGGGCGCCGACCTCGTCGCAGCGGGCGCGGAGGCCAGGGAGGAAGTCGTCGGAGGGCACGCGGATGCCGCCTTCGCCCTGGATCGGTTCGACGATGACCGCCGCGGTGCGGTCGTCGATCGTCTCGACGGCGGCGACGAGGTCGTCGTACGGGGCGAAGGCGACCTCGTCCAGCAGCGGTTCGAAGGGCCGCCGCCACTCCTCGCGCCAACTCACCGACAACGCACCCAACGTCCGCCCGTGGTACGACCGCTCGAAGGCCACGAACTTCGGCCTGCCCGTGGCCTTGCGGGCGAGCTTCAGGGCGCACTCGGTGGACTCGGCCCCGGTGCTCGTGAGGTACGCGGTCTCGAAGCCGGGACCGGCCACCGACACGAGCCGTTCGACCAGTTCGACCTGCTCGGGCACCACGAAGCGGCCGTAGACGTTGACGTGGGTGTACCGGCTGACCTGTTCGACGATCGCCGCCACGACCGCGGGGTGGTTGTGGCCGACGTTGACCACGCCGATGCCCGAGGTCATGTCGAGGTAGAGGCGACCATCCGCCGACTTCAGGATGCACCCCTCGGCGGCGGCGACCACGAACTCCTTGCGGCCGGGCACGGTCTGCGCCAGCCGGTCGGCGAAGCGGTCGCGCTGGTCCTCTCGCTCCTCGTCCGAGAGCGTTGCGATGGTGTCGAGCATGGTGATTCCGTTCGTCAGGCCACGAGGCCGGTGGCGGGTGGGGTCCCGGCGGGCCGCAGCCCCCGGAGAGCGATGAAGCGGGTCCTGGTCAGCTCGCCGAGCGTCCAGCCCAGGCCTTCTCGCCCGGCCCCCGCGAGGTCGACGCCCCCGAAGGGGACGACCGGCGGGCGGTAGTTGTTGGTGCCGTTCACGACGATGCCGCCGAAGTCGAGACGCCCGGCCATCGCCATGGCGGTCGGCCAGTCGGCGGTGAACACGGCTGCGGTCAGGCGCAGTCGAGTGGCGTTGGCGAGGGCCACCGCCTGGTGGTCGTCGTCGACGGTGGTGACGGGCACGACCGGGCCGAAGATCTCGTCGTCGTGGAGCAGTGCGGCGTGGTGGGGAACGTCGGCCAGCACGGTCGGCGCGAACCAGGCGCCGTCGGGCGTGGTGCCGAGGACCCGGCGCGACCCGTCGCCGATGGCGCGCTGCACCTGGGCCTCGACGACCGAGGCAGCGCCGGCATCGATGAGAGGGCCGAGCCGGGCACCATCGGCCAGCGGATCGGCCGGCGCGATGTCGGCCAACGCGGTCACGAGGCGCTCGGTGAGTTCGACCGCCACCGACCGGTCGGCGATGATCCGTTTCGTGGCTGCGCATGCCTGCCCGTTCATCAGCAGGCGGCCGCGCAGCGTCTCGTGGACCACGTGGTCGAGGTCTGCGTCGCTGCGGACGATCGCCGCGCCGTTGCCGCCGAGTTCCAGATGGAGGGG
>JBFIHN010000528.1:0-2341 GCA_041601775.1 Acidimicrobiales bacterium | reverse complement strand
GGTCCGGGATCCGCAGGCACTCGGATCGGCCATCGCACGGCTGGCGACCGACGACGTCGAACGGTCCCGCATGAGCGCCGCCGCCGTCGAGCGAGCCCGGTCGCACTTCGACCAACAGACCGTCATCGACATCACCCTCGCCGCGTACGGCGCCTGAGACGCGACGACGCCCCCGCCAGAGGCGGGGCCGACCCTGCGGCCGGTGGGGAAACGTCGACGCCGCGTCCTACGCGGCGCGCACTTCGGGTGGTCGATGCCGGGGTTCGTGGATGCGAGCGCCGATGGCGTCGAAGAACGCCGGGACCCCGTCTTCCATCCGGATCGACAGCCGCTCGGCGTGCACCGCGCGATGGTGGTGTCGACACAGCAAGGCAAGGTTGTCGATGTCGGTCGGGCCCCACCGCTCCCAGTGGACGACGTGATGGGCGTCGCAGTGGGCGGGCGGTCGGTCGCAACCGGGGACGGCGCAACCGCCGTCGCGGACGGTCAGGGCTCGGCGCTGGTCGCGGTTGGCGTACCGCTCGTCGCGACCGTAGGCGAGCACGGCACCGCTGGCGTCGAGCCAGGCCCGGGAGACCTCGGCCTCGCATCGCCAGTTGAGCAGGACCGGCAGCGGGATCACCGTGCCGTCGGCCAGGTGGCGGGTCCCGACGGGGCGTCCACGTCGGTCGAGGGCTTCCTCGCCGAGCGAGAACGTCACCGGATCGACGGTGACGTTGAACAGCGGATCGCGACGCCGGGGGTTGGCTTCTGCGCCGGCTCCGGCGAGCAGCAACTCGGCGGCCGCTTCGGCCCGACGGTTCCCCGGGGTGCGGGTGGCCAGCCCGTCGAGCGGGTTGGCCTCGCTCACCTGCTGGTCACGGCGGAGGAGTTGGTCGGCCCGCTCGCTCAGGGCAGCGAGGATCGGGAGGCCGGTCTCGAGTCCGTAGTCGCCGTCGATCTTGACCCGGTCTCCGACGCGGTTGGCGTGGAGGGTGTCGACCAACGGATCGGACGGCTCCGTTCCGTCGGGATCGTGCAGCTCGATCCACTGACGAATCTCCTGCTCGAGTTCGTCGGCCGGCATGGTGCGAGCGAGGCCGACCAGGTAGGGCTCGTCGTCGGCGAATCGGTCGGCCGTGCGGGGGTTGGCCACGCAACGGGCCAGGACCCGGGCATGGGCCTCGGTGATCGCGCCGTCGGTGAAGGCGACCGTCGTGAACGGCATCGAACGGAGATGACGAGCGAGGTTGACGCGACTGCGGGCGATCCTGCGCTGCGTCCCGGTCTGCGTGGCCAGCCAGTCGGCCGGGGTCCGAGCGGCATCGACCTGGAACGCCCCCGACGCCTCGAACTCACCCAGGCTCCGAATGCGGAACGCCTCGATCTGCGTCGAGACCTTCTCGAGCTTCGCCATGTGCACGGTGCGATCCCGGGGCGAGAGCGACGACGTGTCGACGTCGAGCAGCGCTTGCAGCTGGGTTCCGAGATCCGTGGTCACAGGACTTCAGCGTATCGAACGTACGTTCGAATGTCAATGCGTTTCCGTCATTTTCCGACGCCCGGATTCGGCCCTCAGTGCCTCCACACGGCCACAGCTGCCCCGGCACCGACGCTCACCAAGGCCACCCGACTCCACGTCGCATCGGGCGCCACGCCGACCCATCGAGCGGCGGCGAAGGACACCGCTCCCCCGCTGATCACGAGCCACGGCCACGTGGGAAGGACGCCACGGCGGTGGCGGAGGCCGGGGAGCCACGAGCGCACGCCAACCGCGACGAGCGGCGCCAGGCACAGGAGCCCACCGACGAAGGACCACCCGGTGACCCGAGCGCCGAGCGCCACCGACCAGGCGAGCGCCAGGCACAGGCCCCACCCGATGCCCGGGTCGCCGGTGCGGCGCACGACGGCCAGGCCCACGACCGCTCCGGCGACGACGAGCGCGGGATTGTTCTCGGGTACGGCGAGCCACACACCAGCGGCGCACCCGAGCAACAGCAGGGGCGGGACGAAGCCGGGGCCGGCGTTGCGCACCTGTTCGAACCCGTGCCCGGCCACGAGGCCGGCCACCACCACGGCGACGACCCAGGACAGCTGCGGATCGGGCCAGTCGAGCCAGCCACTCGCGAAGAACGCCACGACCGGCGCGACGACGCCGACCAACCATCCGGGGCGTCGTCGCAGGAGGTCGACGAGGCCGGCGGCGAGTGCTCCCGATCCGGCGCCGATGACGAACCAACGCAGGTTGGATTCGGTGAAGTATTCGCCGAGATCGAAGGCGAGCATCACCGGTGGCGTATCCGTCGGAGTTGGTCGCCGAGCGAGCGTCCCCGGAACGCCCGGTTCTCGGCCGACGGCCAGG
>JBFIHN010000527.1:0-2346 GCA_041601775.1 Acidimicrobiales bacterium | reverse complement strand
GACAGCGACCGGGCGCTCGCGCCTGAAAGGCCGCTCACCGAATGCTCAAAGGGTCCTACTCTTTGACTGGACCGGGTGGTCACGGACACCAGGAGGGGCCGTGGTCGATGTCGAGCTCGCGAGCTTCGCCGCCGCCGGTCGCGCGCTGATCGTGGGCGCGGTCGAGTCCGACGGTGCGCCCTATGCCACGCGCGGGTGGGGCTTCGTGCTCGATCCCGACACCACGCCGGTGGTGGTCATCGACGCCGACGAGCAGCGGGGACGCGAGGCGTTGCGGCCGGGCAGACCGATCGCCGTCACCGCGGCCGACGTGCGCACCCTGCGATCGATCCAGTTCAAGGGGCAGGTCGAGTCGGTGCACGACACATCCGAGACCGACGGGGCCGTGGTCGCGCACTATCTGCACGAGCTCTACACGGCGATCGTCGAGAGCGATGGCGTTCCGATCGACACGCTGCAGCGGCTGACCCCGACCCGATACCTGCGTTGTCGGTTCCGGTGCGACGAACTGTTCGACCAGACCCCAGGACCCGGCGCCGGCGCGCCGGTCGGCTCGGTGTCGTGAGCGCACCGGTGGCGCCGGTCCCCCGGCTCTCGGACCTGCGCGACTGCTTCGAAGGCGCAGTCCCTGCGGTCATCGCGACAGCGGCCGCCGACGGCACGCCCAACGTCACCTACCTGTCGCGCGTGGTCCTGGTCGACGAAGAGCGGGTCGCCCTCTCGAACCAGTTCTTCTCCAAGACCGCCCGCAACCTGGCAGAGAACCCACGGGCGAGCGTCCTCGTCCTCGACGTGCGTACCTACGAGCAGTACCGGTTGACCCTCGTCTACGAACGGACCGACCGGCGTGGACCGGTTTTCGAGCGACTCCGGCGCGACGTCGACATCACGGCCGCGCTCCAGGGGCTCCAGGACGTGTTCCACCTCCGTGCCGCCGACGTCTACCGCGTCCTCGAGATCGAACACGTCGTCGCCGATGTGCATCGACGCGGTGTCCCGGCTCCCGAGGTCGGCCAGGGTCGTCACGACGGCCTCGATGCCAGTCGGATCGCGGAGTTGAGCGGCCGTCTCGGGCGCTGCGGTGACCTCGATGCACTCGTGGAGTGCGCGCTCGACGGCCTCGCCGGCCTCTTCGGCTATGAGCACTCGATCCTGCTCCTCCACGACGAGGCGGACCGACGACTCTTCACCATCGCCAGTCATGGGTACGCCGTCGAGGGCGTCGGATCGGAGGCCATCGTCGGCGAGGGCGTGCTGGGTCTGGTGGCCGAGCGCGCCGTGGCGGTCCGAACCGGCAACGCTCGGCAACTGGCCAAGTACGCGCGCACGGTCCGCCAGAGCTTCGACGAGGAGTCGGGGGCGATGGACGCCAGGGACATCCCCGTCCCGGGCCTGACGGGCGCCAAGAGCCAGGTCGCCGTGCCGGCGATGGCCTTCGGCACGCTCGTCGGGGTGCTCCTGGTCGAGGATCCCGAGCCGGTGGCGTTCTCCGAGACCGATGAGTCCGTGCTGACGGTCATCGCCTCGGCGATCGCCGCCGCCATCGAGATCGACCGGACCAAGGAGGTACAGGCGGCCCCGGCCCCGGCCCCGGCCCCGCTCGACGACCCAGCCCCCCGCCCGATCGCCACCCGGGTTCGTTGTTACGGCGTCGACGGCAGCGTGTTCGTCGACGGGGCGTACCTCATCAAGGGGGTCGCCGGGCGGATCCTGGCGTCGTTGCTCCGCCAGCACCGCGACGAGGGCCGAGTCGACTTCACGAGTCGAGAGGTGCGTCTCGACCCGTCGCTCGAGTTGCCGTCGTTCCGCGACAACTTCGACAGCCGACTCATCCTGCTCAAGCGCCGGCTCGACGAACGGGTGCCGACGATCCGTATCGACAAGACCGGACGTGGCCGATTCTCGCTGGTGGTCGACGGGGCCATCGTCCTCGAGGAGGTCGTGACCTGACGAGGCTGCCCTCACCGAGCAGCCCCGACGCCCGGAGCGCTAGCCCAGGAGCCACAACCCGAGGAACAGGGCGTTGTTGAAGATGACGAGGCCGTACACCGCCGACATGAGCTTGACGCCGGTCTGCTTCTCGTAGAGGACGCGCACGACGGCGAGCTTGATGGCCAACAGCGTCACCATCGCCGCGCTGAGGCCACCGTGTTCGATCAGGCCGCCGACGATGGGGTTGGCTTCGGCGCGGGTGCTCACGTTGGCCAGAATCGTCCACGTGGTCGCCACATCGAGGACCTGCAAGGCGGCGAGGATCAGGTAGCGCTGCAGGAGCGGTGAGGCGATCCCGGCCGGTGGGCTGGACGCGGGGTGGAGCCGGAGCGTGGGGAAGGAGTTCAGGGCCAT
>JBFIHN010000526.1:0-2356 GCA_041601775.1 Acidimicrobiales bacterium | reverse complement strand
TCCGGCCGCGGCGACGGCCATGGTGGTGGACACCACCGACGACGTCGTGGCCACCGACGGCTTCTGCTCACTTCCCGAAGCCGTCGCGGCAGCGAACACGAATGCCGCGGTCGAGGACTGCCCAGCCGGTTCCGGCGCAGAGGTCGACGTCATCACGCTCCCGGCAGGCACGTATCAGCCGTCCTCGGAGATGGTCTTGACCGACCCTGCCGGCGTCCGCTTCGTCGGCGCCGGCGCGACATCGACGTCGATCGAAGCCGCGGGCACGCATCGGCTCATCGACGTGGAGGACGGCTCGCTCACCATCAGCGCGTTGCGGCTCGCCGACGGCGATGCCGGCACGGCCACCGGTGGCGCTGTCCGCACAGGCGATGACCCGGTCTCGGTCCTCGACGCTGTCGTCGCAGACAACCACGCCGGCCACGGCGGAGCGATCGACTCCGGTGGCGGAGCGATCGTCGTCGAGCGGTCCGCGTTCACCGGGAACGTCGCGATGTCAGACGCACTCAACGGCAACGGTGGCGCGATCAACTCGTTCGGCGACGTGACGATCGAGGACAGCACGTTCACGGACAACACGGCAGCCAACGTCGCCGGAGCGGTCCACGCGGACGGGATCACCATCGACGGGAGCACCTTTCAGGGCAACAGCGCGAAGGCGGGGGGCGTCGCCTACTCGAGCTTCGGTTTCATCGTCATGTCCAACTCGACGGTGCACGAGAACACCACGACCAACATCAACGAGAACGTCGGCGGCGCCTTGCAGACCTACGGTCAGGTCGGCCTCCTGCACGTGACGATCACCGACAACGTGGGGATCGGCCTCCGTCAGTCCGGATCAGCGGAGGACGATCCGACAGTCATCCTCCAGGGCGCCATCATCACCGGCAACGACGGGGGAGACTGCGACTACAACGTCCCGCTCGTCTCCAACGGTGGGAACATCGACGGCGACGGGTCCTGCAGCCTCGACGGCGTGGGCGACCAGTCGAGTACCGATCCGCAACTCGGTCCGCTCGCCGACAACGGTGGCCTGACGATGACCCGACTGCCGCAGCCCGCCAGTCCGGCGATCGACGCCGCGCCGAACGCAGGATGCCCCGGGGTCGATCAGCGTGGCGCGGCCCGGCCACAAGACGGCGACGGCGACGGAACCGCATCCTGCGACTCCGGTACGGTCGAGGTCGCCGGGACGACGCCCGACACCGAGCCCACCCCGGACACGACGCCCGAGACTCCGACCACTCCCACCACCGGTGGCGGTGCCGTGGGGCCCAGTGCCGCAGCGACGCCCACACGAGCGAACCCCAACTTCACGGGCTGAGCACCACGCCGCCAGCGAGCGTCGATTCTGGTCGCGGGGTCACGTCGGGGTCTCCCACACCGACACGTGGGAGCGGCTCTCGGCGGTGAACGGTGAGCGGTCCCAGTCGGCCCAGCGGTGTCGGAGCGTCATGCCGGCGAGGCGGGCCATGAGATCGAGCTCGGAGGGCCACACGTAGCGGAACGGGGTCCGGACCTCTCGGACCTGCTCGCCGGTCGACACGAAGTGATGGGACGTCGCCTGCTGCGCCACCAGGTCGGTGTAGTGGTCGTAGCCCACATAGCCGGGGGAGTGGGAGAAGACCTGTGCGTCCTGGCCCGGTGACAGCGTCCGGAGGCGAGGCACCCCGACCTCGACCACGAAGCGTCCGCCAGGTTCGAGATGCGCTGCGGCGTTGGCGAAACACGCCACCTGCTGGTCCTGGGTGGTGAGGTTCCCGATGGTGTTGTACACGAGATAGACCAGGGCAAAGGAGCCGTCGACTCGGGTCGTCGCCATGTCCCCCAGCGTCACGTCGATCTCGTGACCACCGGCCTTCGATCGGAGTCGGTCGATCATGGCCTCGGAGAGCTCGATGCCACACACCGGGACGCCACGGGCGGCCAGTGGGAGGCCGATGCGCCCCGTCCCGATGGCCAACTCGAGCGCTGCGCCATCGCCGGCCAACGCTGACAGCACGTCGACGGTCCTGGAGACCACCGCCGGGTCGAAGTGCGGGTCGTTGCTGTCGTCGTAGCGGGCGGCCACATCGGCGCGGAAGTGGTCCTCGATCATGGATTCGACCCTGACACGATCCGTGGCTGCGGGCGAGCCCCTGCAGGCGCCAGGTCGCGCGCTCGCGGGCCGGACGCGACGAAGGCCGGCCCGGCGATGGTTCGCCGAGCCGGCCTTCGCGTCGTGACGGAGCGTCAGCCGGTGAAATCCGGGTTGGCGACCGTGGGCTGCGCCGCCTGCGCGGCGGCCGCCTCGGCCAGACGCCGAGCTTCGGCGCTCAACACGTCGCTGTCGTCGACGGCACCGGCCTCGTCGCCC
>JBFIHN010000525.1:0-2356 GCA_041601775.1 Acidimicrobiales bacterium | reverse complement strand
GTCGACATCGACCGGGCCGTGGCCGACGGCATGCCGGCCGCCACCTCGATCTTCGTCGGCGGAGGAACGCCGAGCCTGGTCCCGGCCGATGCCCTGGTCGCCGTGCTCGACCGCATCCCCCGGACCCCGGACGTCGAGGTCACGGTCGAGGCCAACCCGGACGCGGTCACGGCCGAGTCGTTGCGGACCTATCGCTCCGGCGGGGTCACCCGGATGTCGTTCGGTGTGCAGTCGATGGCGCCGGCCGTGTTGCTCTCGTTGGGGCGGACCCACGACCCCGACAACGTCCGGCGTGCCGTGGCCTGGACCAAGGACGCGGGGTTCGAGACGTTCAACCTCGACCTGATCATGGGAGCGGCGGGCGAGTCGGTCGAGACCTGGGCGGACACGCTCTCCGAGGTCGTGGCACTCGGTCCCACCCACGTCTCGGCCTACTCGCTCACCGTCGAGCCGGGGACGCCGTTGGCCGACGACGAAGCGCGCCATCCCGACGACGACGACCAGGCGACCAAGTACCTCCACACCGTCGAGGCGTTGGGAGCGGCGGGATACCGCTGGTACGAGGTCTCGAACTGGGCACTGCCGGGCCACGAGTGCCGCCACAACCGCCTGTACTGGGATGCCGGCGACTACCTCGGCTTCGGATGCGCCGCACACAGCCATCGCTCCGGTCGCCGCTGGTGGAACCTCCGGACACCCGAGCGCTACATCGAGGCGGTGGCGCGCGACGCGCCGACCGAGGCGACGGGGGAGACGCTCGACCCCGAGACCCGCCGGATCGAGGCGCTCCAACTCGCGTTGCGGACCCGCGACGGTGTGCCCGCCGGCGCGCTCGACCTCGACGACCCGGTGCTCGAGGGTCTCGTCGACGTGGTCGACGATCGTGCGGTGCTCACGCCCGAGGGGCGGCTGCTGGCCAACGAGGTGGCCATCCGGCTCCGCTGACGGTCACACCGACGGTGCGGGGAGTTCGAAGACCTGACCGGGGTGGATGAGGTCGACGTCGTCGACGTCGACCAGGCGATGACGGTTCGTGGCGATCAACGCCCGCCAGTACGGGTCGACCTCGGCGTCGGCGGGACGGCGGCCGAGCGTGGTCGTGAGCGCTTCGGCGGCGATGGACCAGAACGACTCGCCCTCGCTCACGGTCCACGTGGTCGCAGCACCGGCCGGCGGCCCGGCCACCACCACGGCCTCGGTCACCACCACGGGCTCGGCCGGCGGGCTGGGCGCGGGCACCCGCGGTACCTGGCGCGCCGTACCGCCGGTCTCGTCGCCGTACGAGCGCATCGGTTGCATCACCGCGGGGGTGTCGCGCGGGCGTGGTGGTTCGGCGACCGCTGCTCCGGCGGCCGTCGATGCGACGAGGCCGAGGCCGAGGCCGCCGTGGACCAGACGCGCGGTGCCCGGGATGGCGAGCGCATCGGCCAGCGACGTCTGCCCGGTGGCGCGGACGGCCGTCGCGACACCGTGGAGGGCGAGCAGGCCGAGGAGGTACCAGGCGGCCAGTCCGGCGGCGAGGCGTACCAGGGCCACGGCGGTCGTCGTGGGGTCGCGGGCTGCGCTCCAGTCGCGGAGGGCATCGATCGACGTGACGGGCGGAGGCGCGAGGCCGCCGGTTGCGGTGGCGCGGAGGGCGACGATCGCTGCCAGGACCAGCGTGACCCAGACGACGAAGCGTCCGGCCCGCTGGTCCACGCCGGCCATGTCAGGGAGCGACGGCGATCTCGTCGCCGGCGGCGGTGGTGACGAGCACGCGGGGACAGTCGCCGGACTCGGTGGTCAGCGAGACCGCGTCGTCGACAACCGTCGAGGCGGCGACCTCGACCGGTTCGTCGAGGCTCCAGTCGGGGAAGGCGAAGACCTCGCCGGTCTCGGGTCGCAGCACGACCGGCGTCGCGACCCCGTCGCAGTCGCTGTCGGCGACGACCGCAACGTCGCCGTCCTGTCCGAGTTCGACGTCGATCTCGCCCACGGTCGCGACACGGCCGTCCAGACGGACCTCGTCGGGGCAGCCGTCGTTGTCACCGTCGGGGCCGGCCAGCGCGACGGCTGCACAGCCATCGGGGAGCGGCGGGGGTGTGGTCGCCCGGTCGTCGGACGAGTCGGCGGTGGACGGGGTGGTCGCGTCGGGCGCCGCGGACGCCGACTCGGCCCCGAAGGGGTCGATGGCACGGGCGATGACCGAGCCAGCGATCGCGCCGAGCACCAGCACCACGACCGCGACGACGATGAGCACGCGCCGGCTGGGGCCGCCGGGGTCGTCCGTCGGGTCGGCGCCGCCGGGTCGGATCTCGATCGACGGTGGTCGCAGTCGGATCGGTTCGGGTTCGGCGGCGGCGGGGGGTGGCGTCGC
>JBFIHN010000524.1:0-2357 GCA_041601775.1 Acidimicrobiales bacterium | reverse complement strand
GCCTTCGCCGAGGCGATCGACGCCTGCACCTGATCGACGGAATACGGGCGCGCCGCAACGGTTGGCACACCCATGGCCTACGAAGCGATGACCAGCGACGAGACCCGGGCGTTCGTGCGCGCCACGCCGGCCCGCACCGTGGCGGCGAGCACCACTCGGAAGGACGGACGACCCCACGTTGCGCCGGTCTGGGTCGACTTCGACGGTGACGACATCGTGTTCAACACCGGTGCCGACACCGTGAAGGGTCGATCGCTCGCACGCGACCCACGCATCTCCCTCGCCTTCCACGACGACGTCCCGCCCTTCAACTTCGTGATCGTCGAGGGGACGGCGAGTCTGATCGACGATCTCGACCAGCTCACGCAGTGGGCGACCCGGATCGGAGCCCGCTACATGGGTCCCGACCGTGCTGCCGAGTACGGCGCCCGCAACGGCGTCGACGGCGAGTTGCTGGTGCGGGTCGCACCGACCAAGACCATCGCGGTCAAGAACGTCGCCGACTGAGCGCCGGCGCCGCCCCTTGGCAGGGGAAGGGTCGTCGGCGGCCTACGGTCGACGCATGTCCGACGACTTCGAGCATCTCGATGCCACCGCACAGTCCTCCCTCGTCCGATCGGGTGCGACCACGCCCCGAGAGCTCGTCGAGGCCGCGATCCGACGGCTCGAGGCGCGGAATCCGGCGCTGAACGCCGTCATCCATCCCACGCTCCAACGGGCGCTGGATGCCGCCGACACGTCAGCTCCGACCGGCCCCTTCGCCGGGGTGCCGTTCCTCAGCAAGGACCTGGTGTCGCACGAGGCCGGGCTGCCGTTCCACGAAGGGAACGCACATCTGAAGGAGATCGGCTGGACCGCCGCCGAGGACCAGGTCCTCGCGGTCCGCTTCCGCGACGCCGGCCTCGTCTCGCTCGGGCGAACCAACGTCCCGGAGTTCGGCATGCGACCGGTGTGTGAGCCGGTGGCGTATGGGCCCACGAACAACCCGTGGAACCTCGCCCACAACCCCGGCGGCTCGAGTGGCGGCTCCGCTGCCGCAGTGGCGGCGGGCATCGTGCCGCTCGCCCACGCGAACGACGTGGGGGGCTCGATCCGTGCGCCGGCTTCGCACTGTGGACTGGTCGGCCTCAAGCCGAGCCGAGGACGCTCGTCCATGGCACCGGACTTCTTCGATGCCATGGGGGGACTCGCCGAGGAACTCGTCGTCTCGCGGTCGGTCCGCGACACGGCAGCGGTCCTCGACGCGGTCTGTTCACGACCCGAGACCGGGGATTGGCACCCCACGTGGCCCTCCAGCGCCTCCTACGTCGAGGATGCGGCGACACCGCCGGGTCGGCTTCGCATCGGGTTCGTCACCACGACGGGAGCAGCGGTCGTGGACGACCCCGTACAGGCTGCCGTCCGCGCCACGGCGGGCGAGCTCCAACGTCTCGGGCATGTCGTGACCGAGGAGTACCCCGATGCCCTCGACGAAGACATCGGTGCCTTCGCCATGCCGCACTACGCGTCCGGGACCGCATGGGTCATCGATCACCACTGGCCCCGCGTCATCGGACACGAGATCCCGGACGACCAGATCGAGCCGATGAACCTCCTGCTCCGGGAGATCGGCCGCTCGGTCACGGGTGCCGGTCTCCTCGACGCGCGCGAGTTGGCGCAGGCGTGGACTCGTCGGCTGCTCGGCTGGTGGCGTGACCACGACGTGCTGGTCTGCCCGGTCGTGCCCACGCCGCCGCCGCGCACCGGCGACGACCACGACGACGCCCGGCTGATCGCGTGGTGCGCGCCGTTCAACGTCTCCGGTCAGCCGGCGATGGCCGTGCCGGCATCGCTGCACGCCGGGCTTCCGATCGGCGTGCAGCTGGTCGCGGCCCACGGACGGGAGGACGTCCTCATCCGCCTCGCTGCCCAGCTGGAGGAAGCAACCGGGTGGCGCGACCGCCACCCGGTGACCACCTACTCCTGAGACCCGCCGGCGGCGTCCTGGACCGAGGTCTTGCCGGCCGAGATGAACGGCATCATGGCCCGGAGTTCCTTGCCGACCTTCTCGATCGGATGGTCCTCGCCCGCCTTGCGGAGGCGGTCGTAGTTGGCGCGGTCGCCGTTGGCCTCGTCGACCCACTCCTGGGCGAAACGCCCGTCCTGGATCTCGTCGAGGACCTTGCGCATCTCGGCCTTGACGGCCGGTGTGATGATCCGCGGGCCCCGGGTGAGGTCGCCGTACTCGGCGGTGTCGGAGATCGAGTAGCGCATCCCGGCGATGCCCTCTTCGTACATGAGGTCGACGATCAGCTTGAGCTCGTGGAGGCACTCGAAGTACGCCGACTCGGGCTGGTAGCCCGCCTCGGTGAGGGTCT
>JBFIHN010000523.1:0-2363 GCA_041601775.1 Acidimicrobiales bacterium | reverse complement strand
GAGGGGTCCTTCGCCTGGCCACCGATCCGACACGACGGAGAGCCCGAGGGCGGTCAGCGCCGGACGGTCGCCGCCGATGGCGAGGACCGTGCCGGATCCCGCCTGCTCGAGCGCGAGGGCGACACGACGGGCCATGGCCGTACCGTCGATCTCCACGAGAGCCTTGTCGGTGCCCATACGGCGACTGCCGCCGCCGCAGAGCACCGCTGCGTCGAAGCCGAGGTCGATCGACGCGGTCACGTGTCGGCGATACCGCCGTAGCTCGCCGCCTTGCCCCGGCTCTCGCCATGGACGGCCACCGCCTCACGGAGGTCGTCGAGGAACGGTCCGACGACGTTCGCGTGGAAGGGCCACAACATGAGGTGCAGTCCCCCCTGTTGCCGGTCGAGGTGCCAGCCACGATCGTCCATCACGTCGCCCACCGCGCCGATGTCCGGGGCGGCATCGCCGAGGGCCGGATCGGCCGCGAACTCGAACAGGGACATGTCGGGCTCGTGCGTGAGCGCGAGGCCATCGATGGCCTCGATGCCGTCGCGGAAGGCCCGCACCGTGTCGCGCAGGGTCTCGGCCAGGGCCACGTACCCGGGCTCCCCCAGGTGCCGGATCGTCGCCCAGGCGGCAGCGATCGGCGACGCTGCCCGCGTCCCTGCCGTCGTCGCCGAGCCGTACAGCCCCCCGGGCCAGTCGTCGTAGAGGAAGAACTGCTTCGCCAGCAGGTCCTTGTCGCGGTAGAGCACCAGCGAGGCGCCCTTGAACGTCCAGCCGTACTTGTGGATGTCGGCCGACATGGACGTCACGCCGTCGACCCGGAAGTCCCAGGGTGGGACGTCCTCGCCGATCCGCTCCCAGAAGGGCAGGAGGAATCCGCCGAGGCAGGCGTCGACGTGACAGAGGATCCCCGCGCTCTTGGCCGCTGCGGCCAGCGGTGGGATGTCGTCGATCACCCCGTACGGGTAGCAGGGCGACGAGCCGACGATCATGCCGGTGCGGCCGTCGATCGCGGCGATCATCGCGTCGACGTCGGCTCGGCCGTCGGCGAGCACCGGCACCCGGATCTGGTCGATGTCGAGGTACTTGCACGCCTTGGCGAACGCGGGATGCGCCGTCTCTGCCGTGAGCAGGGTCGGTTCGGCGATGCCACGCTCGGCCCGGGCGTGGTCGCGCATCGTCTGGACCGCGAGGAAGATCGACTCCGTCCCGCCGCTGGTCAGCCGCCCGTGGCCCGGCCCGTGCATGAGGGCGGCACCCCATTCGATGACCTCGCCCTCCATCTCGGTGAGGCTCGGGAAGGCGAAGGGGTTGAGCGCGTTCTCGTGCAGGTACTCACTCGCGACGGCCTCGTGCAGACGATCGAGATCCTCGTCGTCGGGGTGGTACACGAGACTGAAGGTCCGTCCGCCTCGCCAGTCGGCGTCGCGGTCTCGCCGGGCCGTGATGGTGGCGAGCACCTCGTCGACAGGCATGGACGAGTCGGGGAAGGTCGGTTCGCTCATCACCGGAGACTAGGAACTCGCGCTCCCCCGGTGCGTCGACCCCCCACAAGTCCCGTTCTGGTGAACGGAGGACACCACCAGATGACGTCAGCGTTCACCAGAACCAGAGCACCCCCGTTCTGGTGAACGGATGACACCACCAGATGACGTCAGCGTTCACCAGAACGGAGGTGGGTTTGGGGACGGAGGTCGGGAGGGGGTCAGCGACCGCCGATGCGGCGGAGGTCGGCCAGGTCGGCGTCGTCGAAGTCGATCGGTGGGCCACCGGTCAACAGGTCACCCACGAGGGTCGACTCGACGGCGTAGTACATCACGGAGCCCCGGCTGGCGGAGTGTCCCGGATGGTCGGGATCGGCACGACCCGTCGCCAGCACGAGGTCGACCAACCCGAGGAGATGTCCGACTTCATGGGTCGTGACGGCCGCCTCGATCCGACTCGACGAGCCGAGGGGGCCTGCGGCTTCGTCGACCCGGTCGGAGAAGACCGCTGCGACGTCGGAGCGCACGGCGACACCGACGGTCTGATCGGCATCGGCGAGGCCGCCGTGGACGAACAGCAACGTGAGCACCGCCGCCTCGGCCCGCTGCGCCGGACCTGTCCGATCTGCCTCGGCGACGATCGCTCCGGGAGTCCACTGGCGGGCACCGCCCGAGACCGAGCCACCCTGCGTCGCGACCGGCTTGCCCGACACCTGGGCGAGCAGCGAACGGATGCGTTCGACGGTCGCCGCCTCCGGTTCGGCGCCGCCCTGTGAGCGGACCTCGAGGACGATGCTCGCAGCACCATCGGACCGCAGATACCAGGGCCCGAAGGCCCCGACCGCCCCCGTACGCGGTACCGACGCCGTCGCGGCGCCCGTGGACGGCGTG
>JBFIHN010000522.1:0-2368 GCA_041601775.1 Acidimicrobiales bacterium | reverse complement strand
GCCGCCAGGGTCAAGGCGTTGAGACCGAGGGCGGCATTGAGGTAGTACCCGATCGACAAGACGGCCAGGATCGACGCCGAGGACGCGAACTCGGCGCCGAAGAGCAGCCTGGTCACCGGCTCGGCGAAGGAGAACGTCGCCGCGAAGATGGGGAAGGTCCCGACGGTCAGCCACGCCGCGGACTGCCAGTAGAGGCGCACGACACCGGCCCGGTCGCCACGTTCGAACATGCGTGCCGCCGCCGGCAGGTACAGGAGCCGGAAGCTCTGCATGAGCGCCAGGTTGAGCTGCGCGACCGGGAGCACCGCACGGAACGCGCCGACCTCGTCGACCGAGCGCAACGCCTCCAGGAAGACGATGACCAGCGTCGCCCGCAGCGCCTGGACGACGTCGCTCACCACGAGCGGGCCACCGAAGCCCCACATGTCCCGGAACGGATACGACCGTCGTGCCGATGCACCCAATGCGTGGTCGCTGACGAGGCGCTTGACCATCCCGACGTAGACCAGGACCCCGACGATGCCGGTGATCAGGTACGCCCAGGCGAGCGACTCCACCGAGCCCGCCGTGGCCATGATCACGAGCACCGACGTCAACCGGAAACACGGCGTGAGGACATGACGGCGGACGAAGATCGCGCGGGGTCTGCCGACCACCGCGAGCAGGCTGACGAACACGGCGTCGAGCGCGGTGAAGGGCGTGACCGCGACCAGGATGAGCATCGTGGCGACGGCGGCCTCGTCACTGGTGAGGTCGATGCCGACGGCATGCAGGCCGATGATCGACGCCGCCGTCGCGAGTCCGAGGACGAAGACCGTCCCGAAGGCGACCGCCATCGCTCCCTGGGCACGTCCGAAGTCGTCGAGCCGTTCATAGCGCGGGAGGAACTTGGCCAGCGCCTTGTCCTGCCCCAGCAGCGTGGCGCTGGCGCCGAGACTGCTGATCGACACCGCGTAGGCGAAGACGCCGTAGTCGGTCTTGCCGAGGTACCGGACGGTCAGGACCTGGACCACCAGGTTCAGCACCATCGAGACCAGCCGACCGCCGACCATCAGTGTCGAGCCGCGGAGATGCTGGCGCTGGGTGGACAGCGACTCCCGTCGCGCCTCGTCAGGATCGGCGACGGGTCCGACGCCGGCCGTCTCGGCGTCGGTCATGCCACGGCCCCGCCCGGCACCGGGACGGCCTCCTCTCCGCTGCCGTGTGCGGTCGACGCCTCGCGGATCACGATGCGCGCCGCAGCGTCGGCCAGGGCCAGCAGCATCCACAGGTACCGCTCGAACGCGAGATGCAGGAAGATCCCCGAGAACAGATACGCGACGATGGCGGCGAGGAAGCCCGCGGCGATCGCCGCGAGTCGGGGGTCGTCTCGCGCGGCGGTCCACGCTCGGACCAGTCGGACCACGACGAATCCCACGACCGCGAGGAAGGTCGACAGCCCGACGAGCCCGAGTTCTGCCGCGATCCCGAGATACAGGTTGTGCGGGCGGCGGGCCTCGTCCTTCACGTTGAGTCCGATGCGCTCGGCGTAGCGCTCGTACTGGCCGGGGTACCCGTCCGGGCCGACGCCGGTGACGAGGTGCTCGTTCAACATGTGCACCGCCGCGACGTTCTCGGTGATGCGGCTCAGGGTCGACCCGTCGACCTCCTCGGTGCCGTCGATGCCCGAGAGGGCGTCGAACGAGGACGTGACCCGGTCGCGGTACGAGGGCAGGGCGACAAGGCCCACGAGCGCGATGACCGCGACCACGACCACCGCCCGTCGCTTCACCAGTCGAAGGGCGACCATGGTCACGAAGGTGACGCCCAGGGAGAGCGCGGCCCCCCGGGATGCGGTCAACACGATGCCGGTGACGATCATCAACACCGCGCTCGAATACAGCACCGCCCGCAGTCCCCGTCGACGGGACAGCGCGATGCCGACAGGAACGACCACCAGCAGCATCTGTGCGTAGCGGTTCTGCTCGCCGAGCGGGCCGCTCAGACGCGGTGACGCTCCGACGTCGGACTGGAGGAGCACGATCCGGTTCTCGTCCACCTGCGCGAACCCGAGATAGTCGTTGTCATAGGTGTCGGTGGCGTACTGGAGCAGCGACAGGCCACCGAGCAACGCGGACGCCACCACCATCGCCGCCATCGCCCGCTCGAGCCGCGCCCGGTCGTCGATCGCGTTGATGACCAGGAACCAGAGAATGGGTCCCTCGATGAGGAACGTCTGCAACGACCCGACGACCGGAGCCGAATCGAGCGCGGCGAGCCCCGCGACCGTCAGGGCGACCCCGTGGAGCAGGAGGGCACGGAACGCCGGCGTCGAGACGACCCCGCGCTGGTGGACGTAGACCCGACCCACCACGAGCGCGGCCAGCAG
>JBFIHN010000521.1:0-2374 GCA_041601775.1 Acidimicrobiales bacterium | reverse complement strand
GGGCTCATCGTCCGGGGACGCCGGGCGCAGTACCGACCGTGCGCCCTCGCCGGCGCGCCGCTCGAGGAGGTGTCGACCTGGGCCGAGCAGTACCGCCACGTCTGGGAGACCCGCTTCGAAGCGATGGACGACTACCTCTCCCGACTCCCTGACTGACGAGGAAACGACGATGACCGGACAAGGACCTTCGAAGGACGTGGTGATCGAGCGGACGTTCGACGCCTCGATCGAGCGCGTGTGGGCGCTGTGGACCGACCCGGTCCACTTCGCCCAGTGGTACGGCCCCGACGGTGCGTCGATCCCCGTCGCCGAGATGGACGTGCAGGTGGGGGGCCGGCGCCTGGTGTGCATGGCGATGGAAACACCCGGCGGCCCGATGCAGATGTGGTTCACCGGCGAGTACCAGGAGGTCGCCCCGCACGGGCGTCTCGTCTACACCGAGGCCATGTGCCGCGAGGACGGCACCGTCCTGTCCGCCGCCGAGGCCGGCATGCCCGAAGGGCATCCGACGACGACGCAGGTGATCGTCGAACTCGCCGACGACGACGGCAGGACGCGGATGACGGTGACGCACGCCGGCGTCCCCGCCGACTCCCCCGGCGCGGCCGGTTGGACGATGGCGCTCGACAAGCTGGGCGCCCTCGTGGCGGCCGGTGCCGGCTGACATCTTTTCGGTTCCATGAAGTGCCACTTGGCGCGACACTTCCGATAACGCAGAGGAGCGTTGTCCAACGAGCAGGGAGGTGTCGCGATGAAGCTGCGACGGATTCTGGCCAGTGGTGCAATGTGTGCGGTGGTAATCGGAGGCGTCGGCGTCGACGCGGCCGGTGCGGGGAAGCCGGGTGACGTCCCCAGAGGGCAGGTGGAGCGAGGCCCCGAGCATGCCCGCTCGATCTGCTCGTTCTCCGGGCTGAACGACGAGCCGGGTGCCGAGTTCCCCGAGGGAGGCCAGGTGCAGTCGTTCGGCCAGCTCGTCCGACTCGGACTCAAGCCCTTCCTCGACGAGATGGGCGAGACACCGGGGGCGCTGTGCAACCCGGCCAAGGGCATCGACCTCCACGGCGGTGGCGGAGGGCACTGACCGACCAGCCGGACCGGTGCCGGTCGTCGTTCAGTCTGCGGGCGTGAACCGGTAGACGTTCGTCTCACGTCGAAATATCGACAAGTGCTTCAGATGTCGGTGAGTTCGGCAGCACGTTTGGATGAACGGGTGGCTGGAATCCGTCCGAGAGCGATAGGTCGTGGTCTGAGCTTCGAGGCGCGGTTGCGACGCCGCTGAAGAACCGGCAATCTGCGGCGGGTGTACGAGCCTTCGGATTCCATCAAGCTCGGGGTCCGAGGACGGGTGCGGGCCGGGGAGCACGAGGGGCTACTCGTCATCGTGGACGTTGCTGGGATGACACCAGTCGATCCGCTTGTCGTCGTGGTGTCCGAAGACCTGGACGAGCCGGGTCACGCGAGCGAGACCGTCACGTGGGTCAACCCGGAGGACCTCGACGATCGACTGCGCGCCTGGAGCATCGAGTGGACCGACGATCTCGACGACTCCACCGCCCAGCGGTTCGCCCCGTAGGACTGTCCGGCGCGGACGGGGTCGACCACCTCCGATCATCCAGATAGTCCGTGACAACGACGCGACTCATCCGGCAATGTCCTGCGATGGACGAAGTCCTGCGATCGACCGGCGACGCCGTTGTGGAACGCCTCGCGCTGGGTCGCGGATCACTCGAACTGGCCCTGCGGCTGTGGAACGACGAGATCGTTCTCCTTCGAGCGGAGGGCGTGACCTTCCTGGAAGATCGGGGAACTTGGGAGTGCGACGCGATCGTGCGACAGCCTGACCTCGACGAGTTGGGTGGTCGCGGGTTCGGGGTCGTGGACACAGACGGAGTCGTGACGCTTCGATTCCGAGCGACGAGCTTCTACCCGAACGAGTAGCGCCTACCTGCCGCTCGGGACGGGCCCGCTCCATCCTTCGTCGAGGACCCCGGCCACTCCGAAGATCTGTTCGGCGTTGACGCGACGCTATGTACCCGGCAATCTCTGGTGGTGTCCGGGCTGCGCTTTCTGTCTCTGCCGCAGCGAATCGTGGTCGTCGTAGCAGTAGGTCTCGCCTTCCTCGTCGGTTGGATCTGGTGGTACTCGGGCGACCTGCCGAGGTCCGACGGCTGGTTCGCCTATGCACCAAACACGGCGACCGCGACGGACACCTACTACGTCGTACGTGACCGACAGCCTGAGCACCTCGTCATCCCCCTCGTTCTCATTGGCGTCTGGGCTGGGCTGTCGCTCTGGCTTCTCGCGCCATCATCTGGAGCGCCCGAAGAGCGGTAGGTGTTGAGCAGAGGGGCGCCGCTCCCGATTTCCTGATCGG
>JBFIHN010000520.1:0-2374 GCA_041601775.1 Acidimicrobiales bacterium | reverse complement strand
GGCCGTGGTGTGCGTCCCGGCACCCGAGGTGGTGTCGGTCATCGAGGACTGCGGCCGGGCCCGTGTCGGCGCAGCGATCGTGATCTCCGCCGGCTTCGCCGAGACGGGCGCGGAGGGCCGTGCGGAACAAGAACGCATCCTCGCGACCGCTCGTCGTTTCGGCGTACGGGTGCTCGGCCCCAACTGCCTGGGGGTGGTGAACACCGACCCGTCCGTCGCCCTGCACGCCACGTTCGCCGAGATCGCTCCCGTGGCCGGTCGCGTCGGGTTGCTGAGCCAGTCCGGCACGCTGGGCGCGGTGATCCTCGACCGGGCCCGGGCCAAGGGGCTCGGCATCTCGACGTTCGTGGCCGTGGGCAACAAGGCCGACCTGTCCGGGAACGACATGCTCCAGTACTGGTTGGACGACGACCGGACCGACGTCGTCCTCCTGTACCTGGAGTCGTTCGGCAACCCGCGCCGCTTCGGCCGCAACGTGCGACAGGTGGCCCAAGCCAAGCCGGTGTTCGCGGTGCGTGCCGGCGCCGTCCTCGAGAGCGCCGACGAGCGGGCGCTCGACGACGACACGATCGACGCGCTCCTGCGCGAGACCGGTGTCGTGCGTGTCCCGACGATCACGGCGTTGCTCGACGCCGCCCTCGTCGCCGGCAACCAACCCGTGCCGGCCGGTGCCGGGGTGGCCGTGGTCGGCAACAGCGGCGGCAGCGCGTCGATGGCCGCCGACGCCTGTGTCGAAGGCGGCCTCCACCTCGTGGCGCTGGCCGACCAGACGTTGTCGGCGGTCGACGACATCCGGCTGCACGGACGATCGACGGCCAACCCCGTCGACCTGCGCTACGACGCCGAGTCCGCCGACTACGCACGGGTGCTCGACGCGGTCCTCACCGATCCCGGTGTCGATGCCGTGCTCGTGACCCATGCCCCCTACGAACGCGACCACGGGCGGATCACCGCCGTCCTCGATGCCGCCCATGCGTCGCATCCCGACGTCACGATGGTCGCCTGTATCCACGGGCCCCACCCGCCGTTGACCCCGGGTGGCGTGCCGGTCTTCGACTTCCCCGACGAGGCAGCCCTCGCCCTCGGGCGGGTGGTGCGTCACCGCACGTGGCTCGACGCCGAACAGTTGGGCTCCGTCCGTACGCTCGACAATCCCGTCGGCGTCCGTGCCCTGGTGCGGGGATCGCTGCGCTCGCTCGGTCCCATCGACCTGCCGCCCGAGTACGCCCGGTCGGTGCTGCGGGCCGGCGGCGTCGAGTCGGTGCCGGTGCAGGTCCTGCTCACCACCGACGACGTCGACGGCATCGAGGTCACCGGGTCGGTTGCCGTCAAGGCCGAGAGGCACGCCATCGGTGCCGCCACCCGGGAACACGGTGTCGCGCTCGACGTGGACGACCCGGACGACCTCCGGAGCGCGGTGTCGACGATCGCTGCGTCGCTGGGCGACGACGCCTGGCCGATGCTGATCCAACCGATGACCGCGTCCGGGACCAACGTGCGGGTCGCCATCGAGACGCATCCGGTGGTCGGCCCGGTCATCCGGGTCGGCCCCGGCGGCGGCGCTGGACGGTTCGCCGAGGCGCACCGCCGGGTGCTCCCGATCAGCGACCGGACCGCCGACGACTTGATCGACGCGTCGGGCGTCGCCGAACTGCTCGACCCGGCGAGCCATGCACGGCTGCTCGAACTCATCCAACGGCTCGGCGCCATCGTCGATGCTGCCCCCGAGATCGTCGACCTCGTGTGCGATCCGGTGATCGTGCGTCCGGACGCCGCGGACATCGTCGACGTCCGCATCACCGTGGCATCGGTCGACCACGACGACGAGCCGTCGGTGCGCCGGCTCCCGGGGTAGCCGGCGCAGTGGCTAGCGGGGGAGTCCCAGGACCCGTTCGCCCAGGATGTTGCGCAGGATCTGGGTGGTGCCACCCATGATCGTGTAGCCGGGGGCGTAGCAGATGTTGCGGGCGACCCGCCGCCGCAGACCGTCGTCCCAGAGGGTGGCATCGGGGCCCAGTGCCCGGCCGCAGAAGTCCGCGACGGCGATCTCGAACTCGGTGCCGAACGTCTTGGTCGCGGCCGAGAACCCGCGGGGTGCCTGCTGGAGCGTCTCGCGCAGGACGAGCATCCGCCCGATCCGGTAGGCGGTCTCGATGCGGGCGATGTCCTGGCGGATGATCGGGTCGTCGAGACGACCCCGCGCCCGGAGGTGCTCGACGCAGTCGAGGTAGAGGCGCTTGTTGGACACGAGCCGGTCGATGCCGCCGCGCTCGTGCTCCATCTGACGCATGACCTGGCCGAAGCTGCCGTTGAGCTCGCCGACCAGGTGGCCGGCCGGCACGCGGACGTCGTCGAAGTAGATCTCGCAGAAGTG
>JBFIHN010000519.1:0-2377 GCA_041601775.1 Acidimicrobiales bacterium | reverse complement strand
GAGACCCGCCGGCGGCGTCCTGGACCGAGGTCTTGCCGGCCGAGATGAACGGCATCATGGCCCGGAGTTCCTTGCCGACCTTCTCGATCGGATGGTCCTCGCCCGCTTTGCGGAGGCGGTCGTAGTTGGCGCGGTCGCCGTTGGCCTCGTCGACCCACTCCTGGGCGAAACGCCCATCCTGGATCTCGTCGAGGACCTTGCGCATCTCGGCCTTGACGGCCGGTGTGATGATCCGCGGGCCCCGGGTGAGGTCGCCGTACTCCGCGGTGTCGGAGATCGAGTAGCGCATCCCGGCGATGCCCTCTTCGTACATGAGGTCGACGATCAGCTTGAGCTCGTGGAGGCACTCGAAGTACGCCGACTCGGGCTGGTAGCCCGCCTCGGTGAGGGTCTCGAAGCCGGCGCGGACCAACTCGGTGAGACCACCGCAGAGGACGACCTGCTCGCCGAAGAGATCGGTCTCGGTCTCCTCGGTGAAGGTGGTCTCGAGGATCCCGGCGCGGCCGCCGCCGATGGCGTCGGCGTAGCTCAGGGCCAGTTCCTTGGCCTTGCCGGAGGCGTCCTGGTCGACGGCGATGAGGCACGGCACGCCGCCGCCCTCGGTGTAGGTGCGCCGCACGAGGTGGCCCGGGCCCTTGGGGGCGATCATGATCACGTCGACGCCCTCGGGCGCCTTGATCAGGTCGTAGCGGACGTTGAACCCGTGCGTGAAGCACAGGGCGTCGCCCGAGCTCAGGTTCGGGGCGATCTCCTCGTCGTAGATGGCCTGCTGCTTCGTGTCGGGCAGGGTCATCACGATGAGGTCGGCCTCGGCGCACGCGTCGGCGACGGACAGGACCTTGAGGCCGGCGGCCTCGGCCTTGGCCTTGGACGACGAGCCCGCACGGATGCCGACGCGCACGTCGACGCCGGAGTCGGCGAGGTTCTGGGCGTGGGCGTGGCCCTGCGAGCCGTAGCCGAGCACGGCCACCTTGCGGCCACGGATCAGGCTCTGGTCGGCGTCGGCTTCGTAGTACACGGTTGCGGGCATGCGGGGTTCCTTCGTCTGGGATTTCCCGTCGGTCACGGGCACGTGGTGTGCGCCGGCGACGGAATTTTCGGGTTGGAGTCTGTCAGGAGGCGCGGTTGGGGACCGATTTGAGGCGCGGAGGCGTGCGCTCGAGCTTGGGGAGCGCGACGCGGCCGGTCCGCTGGAGCTCGACGATCCCGTACGGGCGCAGGAGCTCCTCGACGTCGTCGAGTTGGTCGGGGTGACCGTGGACGGCCATGGAAAGCTCGTCGAAGCCGACGTCGATCACCTGGCCGTCGAACACGTCGATCAGCTCGATGACCTGTCCCCGGACCGACGGGTCGGCCTTCACGGTGGCGATCATCAGCTCGCGCTCGACCGAGTCGGCGGGGTCGAGCTCGGAGATCTTCACCACGTTGACCAGCTTGAAGAGCTGCTTGGTGATCTGTTCGAGCGGCGACGACTCGACGTCGACGACGATCGTGATGCGACTGAAGCGCTCGTCGTCGTCGGTCGGGGCGACCGCCAGCGAGTAGATGTTGAACCCCCGTCGGGCGAACAGCGCGGCCACACGGGTGAGCACGCCGGCCTTGTTCTCGACGAGGACCACGAGCGTGTGGTGGCGGATCGGTTTGGTGACAGCCATCAGAGGCCCTCCCCGGTCTCGGCGGCTTGGGTGGGATGGACCATGACGGTCGAGTTCGACAGTCCCGACGCGACCATGGGGAAGACCTTCTCGGACGCATCGGTCCGGAAGTCGATGACCACCGGACGGTCGTTGATCTCGTTCGCCTTGAGGATGGTCGGCAGGACCTCCTCCGGCGAGTCGACCCGGAACCCGGCACAACCCATCGACTCGGCCCACATCTTGTAGTCGGGCACGTCCTTGCTGAGGAACACCTCGGAGTACCGCTCGTCGTAGAACATCTCCTGCCACTGCCGGACCATGCCCAGGTAGCTGTTGTTCAAGATGGCGATCTTCACCGGGATCTTCTCGACCGTGGCCGTGACCAGTTCCTGGGCGGTCATCTGGAAACAGCCGTCGCCGTCGATGGCCCAGACCATCCGGTCGGGCATGGCCGCCTTGGCGCCCACGGCAGCGGGCACCGAGAAGCCCATGGTGCCCAGGCCACCGGAGTTGACCCAGGTGTACGGGTGGTTGAAGTGCCAGTACTGGCTGGTCCACATCTGGTGCTGGCCGACGCCGGAACACACGATGGTGTCGTCGGGCGTGTTGTCCCGGAGCGTCTCGAGCACGAACTGCGGCTTCAGCAGCCCGCCGGGTTCCGGTGCGTCGTAGTGCAGCGGATGCCGCTCCTGCCAACCGCTCAACGTCGACTTCCACTCGCTCGAGTCGGCCATCGTGCG
>JBFIHN010000518.1:0-2378 GCA_041601775.1 Acidimicrobiales bacterium | reverse complement strand
GCACCTTGGGATGGTTCTGGCTCGCCACCCGATCCGAGCGGAGTCGGCCCTGTTTGAACACCAGCATCGCGACGAACAAGAAGAGGGCGGGGATCGCCAGGCGCAGCCGGTTCCCGAACTCCTGCTCGACGCCAGGGATGATGTCGATGAGCGACCTGTAGGCGTCGATGTTGGTCAGCTCCTGGACCACGCCCAGACCGATCGCGCCGACGAACGTCGCGGGGAGGCTCTTCAGTCGCCCGGCCATGGCGGCGGCGTAGGCGTTGAGGACGAGGAACGTCAGCACGATCGCGTTGAGTGGTTGCCCGCTCGCGAACAAGATCCCCGAGAGGCCGGCGAGGGCAGAGCCGAGCATCCACGACGCCGAAGCGATCCGCGCGGGCTGCGCGCCGGACAGTTGGGCGAGTTGCGGGTCGTCGACCACGGCTCGCATGTTGGTCCCGAGGCTGGTGCCGAACAGCAGGGCGCGGAGGAACATCGCCACGGCGCCGGCCAGCACGAGCGCCAGCACCTCGTCGTAGGAGATCCGGACGCCGACGAGCTCGATCGTGCCGTCGCCGAGCAGCGGCGGGAGCGCACGTGGGGTCAGCGGGTCGAACAGCTGTTGGGACAGCCCGAGCACGAACAAGGTGAGCGCGACGGTGACGACGAGCGTCGTCTCGATCGACGCGCTCCGGAAGTTCCGGAACACCACGCGTTCGAGCAGCGCGCCGAAGCCGGTCGCGAACACGAGCACCACGATCGGGACACCGACGATCGGCGGGAGACCGAAGTGGACGGTCACCCACCAGTAGACGAAGGCGCTCAGCCCGCCGACGGCGCCGTGGGCGAAGTTGAAGACACCGGTCGTGGTGTAGGTCAGGACGAGACCGCTCGCCGCGATCGCGTAGACACACCCGATGACGACTCCGCCGATGGTGAACTGGATGATCTGTTCGAGCATGCAGGCGCCTAGCAGACGAATCCGCTGCTCGGGGCGAGGCGGGTCCACTTGCCGTTGGCCACGGTGACGAGGACCTTGCACCCCTGGCCGCTCTTGTTGACCAGGTCCACCGGCGGGATGGCGCCGTCGGCGTCGAACGCGGTGAACGTCTGCATGGACGCGAGGAGCGCGTCGCGGGTGAGCGGACCGTCGACACCCCGGATGGCGTCGATGAGGATCTTCATCTGCACCCAGCCCATGAACGAGTAGAAGCCGGGCGGCTCGTTCGGGGCGACCCGGTTGAGCCACCCGATGTAGTTCGTGAGCTCGGCGTTCGAGGCCGCTTCCTCGAACGGGAGGAACTGCAGGACCGACACGGCGCCTTCGGCGTTCTTGCCCGCTTGTTCGATGAAGCTCGGGCCGTAGATCCCGGCGTAGATCTCGAAGTCGAGCGGGGGACCGAGCTCGCGCATCTCCTTGGCCATCTGCACGGCACCGCTGACCGACGAGATGAAGACCATGAGCTGGGCGCCGCTGTCCATGACGTTGCGGGCCGGTCCTGCGAAGCTGAACTGGGTGTTCGAGACCTCGAGGAGTTCGGTGGCGATCCCGGCCTGCTCGAGGCGTTCCTTCTGCGCCTCGGCCTGCGTGCGACCCGCCGCCGCAGCGACGTGCACGATGACGGCCTTGGTGACCCCCTGCTTGGCTGCGTGGACGAACTCCGGCCCGCCGGCGATGAGTGGGATCGCGTTGTAGTTGTTCTCGGATGCCTTGCGTTCTGCGGTGGTCGCGGTGCCCGAGTCGACGATGTTGGTACCTGCGAGTGCCGTGCTGTAGCCGCTGTCCGAGACGGAGAAGCCGCCGCCGAATGCCAGCACGCTCGAGGACAGGCGCTTGACCTCGGCGCTGTTGCGGGCGGCGTCGAATCCGTCGTCGGCGACGACGAGTTCGAGCGCCCGACCGCACACACCGCCGTTGGCGTTGGTGTAGGCGACGTAGGCCTGGGCGCCGTCGATGGCCGGTTGGGCGAAGCCGGGGATCACGCCCGACAACTGCGACACGTTGCCGATGGTGATCACGTCGTCGGCGACGCCGACCTCGGTGCTCGGCGCGGTACACGCCGACGCCACCGGTCCGTCACTGCCTGCCGTCTCGCCCGAGCCACCGGCCCCGGCCACCACCGCGGCGCCGTCGTTGCCGGTCTCGGATCCGTCCGGCGTGGTCACCGCGTCGGCGTCCGTTCCGCCGGTGGTCACCTTGCCCGTGGCCGAGGCCTTCGACTGCGACCCGGTGGCGGTCGACGCATCGTCGACCGCGGCACGACCGGACGAGGCGGACGAGTAGAGCGCTCGTTGTTCGTCGGGCAGGCGCGTGCCGCACGACGCCACAAGCAGCGACGCGACCAGCAGCGTCCCCATCGTCCACTGACGGTGCGATCTCAACCGACAACCCCCTG
>JBFIHN010000517.1:0-2378 GCA_041601775.1 Acidimicrobiales bacterium | reverse complement strand
GTCCTGCGGTACGCATGGCTCGTCGACCGCGGGTTGGCGGGTGCCCCGGAGGAGGTCTTCCTGCGTGACCGGGCGATGATCCTGATCGCCGTCGTCTGGATGGCCTGCTACGGGACGGGGATCGGTCTTGGCTGATCGCCGCCCCGTCACCGGCTGGGGCCGCTCGACCCGCTCTGATGCCTCGCTCGTCCGCGGCGTCGGCATCGACGATCTCCGACGTGTGGTGACCGAGTCGACGCCACGCGGTGTGCTCGCACGTGGGATGGGTCGGAGCTACAACGACTCGGCGCAGAACGCGGGCGGTGTCCTGGTCGACACCGGACGTCGACACATCGAACTCGATCCCTCCACCGGCATCGTCGACGTCGGCAGCGCGGTGAGTCTCGACGAGCTGATGCGGAGTCTGTTGCCGCACGGCTGGTTCGTCCCCGTGACCCCGGGGACACGGCTGGTGTCGGTCGGCGGCGCGATCGCGAGCGACGTGCACGGCAAGAACCATCATGTCGACGGCTCGATCGGCGTCCATCTCGAGTCCCTCGACCTGATGACGCCGGACGGCGCCGTGCGAACCGTCGCCCCCGCCGATCCGGCCGGTGCCGCAGTGTTCTGGGCCACGGTCGGCGGACTGGGGCTCACCGGCCTGGTGCTCTCGTGTCGGTTGCGCTGCACCCCGGTCGAGTCGTCCCGGGTGCTCGTCGAGACCGTCCGCACCCGCGACCTCGACCACACGATGCGCGTGCTCGTCGACGCCGACGAACGCACGCGGTACTCGGTCGCGTGGGTCGACCTCATCGCAGGTGGCGCGGCGCTCGGCCGCGGCGTCGTCACGCTCGGTGACCACGCTCCTGCGGAATCGGTCACTGCTGGTGACCCGCTGACGTTCTCGCCCGACCAGCTGGCGGCCGTGCCGCCCTGGTATGACGTGTCGCTGCTGAACCGGCTCACGATCCGGGCGTTCAACGAGCTCTGGTACCGCAAGGCGCCGAAGCACCGCGTCGACGAGCTCCAGCCGATCTCGGCGTTCTTCCATCCGCTGGACATGCTGGGACGCTGGAACAGGCTCTACGGGCGCCGGGGATTCGTGCAGTACCAGATGGTGGTCCCGGACGAGGCCACCGAGACGGTACGCGCGACCATCGAGACCCTCGTGGGGCGTCGGGTGCCGTCGTTTCTCGCCGTCCTCAAGCGGTTCGGCGCGGCGAACGAGGCGCCGTTGTCGTTCCCGAAGCCGGGCTGGACGCTCGCCTTGGACATCCCCGCCGGCGTCGCCGGACTGCCGGACATCCTCGACGAACTCGACGCGATGGTGCTCGAGGCCGGTGGACGCGTCTACCTGGCCAAGGACGGCAGGGTTGCGCCCGAGCTGGTCGAAGCGATGTACCCGCGTCTGGACGAATGGCGCGCCGTGGTCGACGAACTCGACCCGGATCACCGCATCTGTTCCGACCTCGATCGACGGCTCGGCCTACGAAGGAGATCCCCATGAGAGACGCACTCGGCGCGGTACAACGGGTCCTGGTGCTCGGGGGGACGAGCGAGATCGGACTGGCGATCGTCGACGAACTGGTCTCGTCCGCACGCCTGGTCGAGGTCGTGCTCGCGTGTCGTGACCCGTCGGCCGCAGCGCCGGCGATCGAACGGCTTGCCGCTGTCGGCGTCAGCGCGCGCTCGGTCGCGTTCGACGCACGAGCCCCCGAGACCCATGCCGCGGTCCTCGACGACGCAGCATCGGCGGGAGACGTCGACGTCGTGGTCGTCGCCGTCGGCGTGCTCGGTGACCAGGAGACGCTCCGTCGCGATCCGGTCGCCACTGCCGCACTCGTCAACGTGAACCTGGCGGGATGCGCATCGGCGATGGTCGCCTCGGCGGCCTTGTTCGAACGACAAGGTCACGGTCGGCTGGTGGTGTTGTCGTCGGTCGCCGGGCTACGGGTTCGCCCGTCGAATGCGGTCTACGGGAGCACCAAGGCGGGACTCGACGGGCTGGCCCTCGCGCTGGCCGACTCGTTGCACGGAAGCGGCATCGGGGTCGTCGTGGTGCGGCCGGGCTTCGTGCACACCCGGATGACGGCGGGCCTCGACCCGGCACCGTTGAGCACCGATCCGCAGACCGTTGCTCGGTTGACGGTCGAGGGCATGCGTGCGGGCCGTACGGTCGTGTGGGCGCCGAGATCGCTCCGGTGGATGTTCCTCGTCCTCCGAGCGCTCCCCGCACCGCTGTGGCGGGTGGTCTCCGCCCGGGGCTGATCGTCCGACGCGGAAGCGTCGGTCAGGACGCTGCGCCGGGCACCGGGACGGTCGTCGTGTCGATGCCGGAGCGGAGCACCTTGCCCGGCACGTCGCCGGTGGTCTCGCCGTGGCGGACGATCGGGACACCG
>JBFIHN010000516.1:0-2382 GCA_041601775.1 Acidimicrobiales bacterium | reverse complement strand
CGCCGGTGTCCGCCGCGGCGACCTGGCGGTCGAGGGCGGCTTCGAGGTAGCCGCGCCAGGTCTCGCTCCGGAGGGGCGCGTCGGCGATGACCTCGCCGAACCACGGGCGGTCGAAGGCGACCTCTCGGAGCGAGACCGCGGTCTCGAGGTACGAGGTCAACAACGACGTCCGCCGAGCGCCCGTGACCTCGCCCAGCGCCTCGGTCATCGAGCGACCCGGCAACCGGCGCTCGACGAAGCACGGTCGGCCCTGCTCGTCGACGTGGTGGTCGAGGATCTCCGGCACGGCGAAGGGGAGATCGGCGGCGCCGGCGGCGACCTCCTGGGTGAACCCGATGCGCGCCTCGATCGAGGGATGGTCCCGCCGCCAGCGGCGCAGGACGCGGTCGGCATCGAGCGCGAACACCTCGGCCTCGCCGCCTTCGCCGATCTTCTCCATCCGGACCACCTCTCCATAGGATCGCCCGCCATGGAAGCAGACCTGCGCCACGACTGGACGACCGACGAGGCGTTGACCGTGCTCGAACGGCCGTTCCACGACCTCCTGCACGAGGCCCAAGCGGTCCACCGCGCCCGATTCCGCCCCGACGTCGTCGAGGGGGCGATCCTCCTGTCGATCAAGACCGGCGGCTGCCCCGAGGACTGCGCCTACTGCCCGCAGTCGTCGAGCTACGACACCGGCCTCGACGCCGAGAAGCTGATGGCCACCGACGAGATCGTGGCTGCAGCGAAGAACGCCAAGGCCAACGGTGCCAGTCGGTTCTGCATGGGTGCCGCCTGGCGTGAACCGAACGACCGCCAGGTCGGCCGGGTCGCCGAGGCCATCGCCGCCGTCGGCGACCTGGGCATGGAGACCTGCGTGACGTTGGGCATGCTCACCGACGCCCAGGCCAAGACGCTGTCCGAGGCGGGCCTCGACTACTACAACCACAACCTCGACACGTCGCCCGACTTCTACGGCGAGATCATCACCACCCGCACCTACCAGGACCGCCTCGACACCATCGGCCACGTGCGCGACGCCGGCGTCCGGCTGTGCTGTGGCGGGATCGTGGGGATGGGGGAGAGCCGCCGCCAGCGCGCCGGGCTGCTCGCCCAGCTCGCGCAGCTCGACCCGCATCCCGAGAGCGTCCCGATCAACCTCCTGGTCCAGGTCCCCGGAACACCGCTCGCCGGTACCGAGGAGCTCGACGGTCTCGAGCTGGTTCGGACGATCGCTGCCGCACGGATCATGATGCCGGGCTCGGTGGTGCGGCTCTCCGCCGGCCGGAACCAGATGACCGACGAACTCCAGGCGCTGTGCATGCACGCCGGCGCGGCGAGCATCTTCCTCGGCGACACGCTGCTCACGACCGACAACCCCGGCGACGACCACGACACCGAGTTGCTCGGCAAGCTCGACACCTCGCTCGCGGAGGGGTCACTCCTCGCCTGACGATGACGTCGGAGTAGGTTGCCGCTCCTTGGCAGAGCACCAGCCGGACCGCGCTGCGGGCCCGGAGAAGAGCGACCTCGTCGGTCTCGACCGCGTCTTCGCGGCCGCTGGATCCATGGCGCCGCTCCTCGCGACGTTCGACTGGCAGACGAGCTCGCTCGGTCACCCCGACACGTGGCCGCAGAGCCTCCGGTCGGCTGCGAGCATCTGCATGGGGGCGAAGTATCCGATCGCCATCTACTGGGGTCCCGATCTCTCGTTGATCTACAACGAGGCCTGGAGCGAGATCCCCGGCGACAAGCATCCGTGGGCGTTCGGCAAGCCGGCAGAGACGGTGTGGCCCGACATCTGGCACATCGTGGGGCCGGAGTTCGACAAGGCGCTGCGCGGGGAAGGCACCTTCGTCGTCGACCGGATGCTGCCCATGCAACGCCACGGGTTCGTCGAGGAGACGTACTTCAACTACAACCTCAGCCCGATCGCGGCCGAGAACCGGCGCATCACCGGCGTGTTCAACGCCGGCCTCGAGACGACCGGTCGGGTCGTCGCGGAGCGCCGCCAGCAGCTCTTCCTCGATCTGACGTCGGCGGCGGCCCGCGCGTCGAGCGTCGACGAGCTCTGCGACGAGGTCGTGACGACGCTGCGCGGCCACCGGGAGGAGGTCCCCTTCGCGCTGCTGTTCCTGTTCGACCAGGGGGTGGCGTCGCTCGTTGCCGCGACCACCGACTGTCTCCCGGCGACCCCGACGTCGGTGGTGCTCGACGACGAGGACGGCCCCGACCCGTGGCAGCTGCGATCGGTGAACGCCTCGCGGGCACCGATCGTCGTCGACGAGATCAGCGATCTCGTCGCGGTCGAGCCGGTGGGCGACTGGCCGGTCCCGGCGTCGACGGCGGTCGCGGTGCCCATCGTGCGTGGGGGGCGCCAGAGCAGGCGCCGCATGCTCG
>JBFIHN010000515.1:0-2395 GCA_041601775.1 Acidimicrobiales bacterium | reverse complement strand
CGCCGACGGACACGACGGCGACGTCGTCGCCGGCCGGTACGAGGATGACCGAGGCGAGCCCGCCGCCGAGCACGACCGCCGACCCGCTGACCGAGCCGCCGCTGACGGTGACCGAGCCGTCGACGGCGATGCCGGCGAGGGTCGAGCCGTCGGTGAGGCCGGGGAGGAGTTCCTTCTTGGCGGCGTCGTCACCGGCATCGGCGAGGACGGCGCTGGCGATCACGGTCGGGACGAACGGTCCAGGAGCCACGGCACGGCCGAGGGCCTCGACCACGACCACGAGCTCCTCGAGGCCGTACCCCGAGCCGCCGTGCTCCTCGGCCACGTGGAGGCCGAGCCACCCGAGGTTCGCGAGGTCGTTCCAGAACTCGGGTGCGGACTCGTCCGCGGCCTCGAGCAACGCGCGGGCCGCCCCGCGGGCGTCTCGCTTGGTGAGGAAGTCCGTGGCGGTCTCCGCCAGTGACTGGTGGTCTTCCGTGATCGCGATCGACATGGTCTGCGAGCCCCCCGGGCAGTGAATGGCGTATACGAATGTGTGCAGCATCTTGACCCAACCACCGCCGACAGGGCGAGTGAGGGCTACCGTCGCCGCCGTGGACTGCGAAGCCATCACATTCGACGTCGCCGACCGGGTCGCGACCATCACCCTCGACCGCCCCGAGGCCATGAACTCGTTCAACAGCCAGATGGCGAACGAGATGGCATGGGCGTGGGAGACGATCCGCGAGGACGACGACATCCACGCCGTGATCATCCAGGCCAACGGCGACCGTGCGTTCTGTACCGGTGTCGACGTGCGGAGCCAGGAGTTCTGGTTCATGAAGTCGAACGTGTGGAACTCGTTCGACCCGGGTGCGACGCTCGGCCCCAAGTTCCATCACAAGGTCTGGAAGCCGGTGATCGTCGCGGTCCACGGTCTGTGTGCCGGGGGCGCGCAGTACTTCTTGAACGAAGCCGACATCATCATCTGCTCCGACGACGCCGAGTTCTTCGATCCCCACGCCAACGGCGGCATCGTGTCCGCGCTCGAGCCCATCGGCATGCGCGCCCGTGGCGTCCCCCTCGGCGAGGTGCTGCGCTGGGCGCTCATGGGCTCCGACGAGCGGATCACGCCCGAGACCGCGCTGCGGATCGGGTTGGTGTCCGAGGTCGTCGCCCGCGACGACCTCCGCGGCCGGGCACGAGCGATCGCCGTCAGCATCGCCGAACGGAATCCGCGGGCGATCCAGGGAACGGTCCGGGCCATCTGGGAGTCGATCGACATGACCCGGGCGACAGCGCTGCAGAACGGGTTGGCCTATGCCCACATCGGCAACGAGTCCGCGGGCGTGACCCCGGTCCGACGGGACGAACCGCCGACGTATCGCTGAACTGGCCTACCGCTGAACTGGCCTACGACGCGGCGGCGGCCGTCGGTGCCAGGTCGGGCTGGAGCGTGGACAGCTCGTCGTCGCGGATCCACTGCGGGATCGACATCGCTCGCCGACCCACGGTGTCGAAGGCCAGGCTCACCGTCTCGAAGCCGGTCAACAGGTCGCCCGACTCGAGGTCGAAGGCCCACTGGACCCGGTGCGTCGTCTTGTCGTGGATCTCGATCAGCGCGCCGAAGCTCTGGATCCGGTCGCCGCGAGCCGGGAGACGAGGCGAGATCATCCGGGTCTCCATCGACGCCCAACCCATCCGCTCGCCGTTGGGGCCGTCGTGGAGCGTGTCGCCCCGGGCGCCGCCCCCGACCGGCTCGCCGGCCCAGGTGAGCATGGGGGCGAACTCGGGGATGTAGCGGCCCGACGCATCGCATTCCTCGCCACCCACCCGCCGTGGCTCGCGCATCTCGAGTCCTCGGGCCCGGACCTCGTCGAGCGTGGGCGCGCTGAGCATCGGGTCGGCGTCGAGGTCGATCGACCGGCTGCCGCCGTGGGCCGGGATCTCGGTGAGCTCGACCCGCGCGAGGGCACTCGCGGCGATGGCGGTCCCGGTGGGGGTCAAGCCGTGCACGAACGTGGCCGCCAACGTGTCGTCGTCGGTGTTGACCAACTCGTGGTAGATCCGCACCAGGTCGGGACGGGCCTCGATGACCCCGCTGCGCACCGCGAGCTGGGCGCCGAGCAGCTGCTCGTGGTGGTGACGGGTGTAGATGTCGGTGAGCGCGACCTCGGCCTGGTCGACACCGAGTCCGCCGACCACGGCCCGGGTGGCCCGCTGCGCGTTCGTCCCGTAGTAGCGGACGTTCATGTGGCCGAGATGGTCGATCTGGTCTTCGGTGACCGTGCTGGTGTGGGTGACCGGGAGATCCGTCATCCGGTGAGGATGGTCCGAACTTGACCCGGCGGTCAAGATGGCGGAGGGGGCGAAGTCATCCAGATGGGCGATTGGTCCGAATAGTTGGCGTGACGTT
>JBFIHN010000514.1:0-2396 GCA_041601775.1 Acidimicrobiales bacterium | reverse complement strand
GGGGTGGCGACATCGGCGCTCGAGATGCAGCAGAACGCGTCCCGCGATTCGTGGACGTTCGAGCACACCGAGGCGCGTCTGGCCGGGATCATGTCGGCGATCCACCGGACCTGTCGGGCGACCGCGGACGAGTTCGGCGCGCCGGACAGCTACGTGACCGGCGCCAACATCGCGGGGTTCATGCGAGTCGCCGACGCCATGGACGCACTCGGGCTCGTCTGAACCGAGCCGGGTCCCGCCTCATGCGAGACCGCCGACCGCGAGATCGATCGCACGACGTCGGGCGCCGTCGATGACGGCGTGGCCCGGCTGACCCCGCACGCGGACGGCGACACCGGTCGCCGCGCTGACCTCGTAGCCGAGTCCGCTCAATCGGCTTGCACCGCCCGTGAGGACGATCGTGCCGAGGGCGACATCGGCAGCTGCCGACGACGGTGTCCTGGCCAGCACCTCCTTCGCGACGGCGGCGATCGACGCAACGACGGGCCGCAGCATCGCCCGGCACTCCGCGGCGGACAGCTGGACGACCCCGGGCACCTCGGTGCCCGGACGCGTTCCTCGGCAGACGACGACACCGCGGCGCGAACGGGACGAGAACCGGATGACGCGTTCCGCTGTCTGCGCATCGACGTCGAGCGCGTGTACGCGACGCAGATGGGCGACGACAGCCGCCGCCGCAGTGGCACCACCGACTGGGGCACTCCACGTCGAGAGCATCCGCTCGTTCGCGATCACCGCTGCTTCGGTCACTCCTCGGCCGACATCGACGACCATCACCGCGCACGCCTGGTCGACAGGGAGTCCTGCGCCGACGGCTGCCGCGTACGGAGCGCGAAGCGGGACGATCGCTGCGTTCGGTGCCGCCTGTTGGACACAGCTCCGCATCGCCCGTTCCGCATTCCCGGACAGGTGGACGGGGACGCTGACGACGACGGCCCGCAGCGCGCTGTGGCTCGTGACCCCACCTCGCGACAGGAGACGGCGAAGCATGGTGCCGGTCACCCTCGGATCGATGATCGTCGCCTCGTCGATCGGTTCGACGACATCGGTCGACGGTGACAGGAGGCCCGTCAGCGAACGCACCTCGCCACCGACGGCGAACACGGTTCCGTATCCGTCGCGCGCGACCACGGACGGTTCGTCGACGACGACCCGGTCCGTCGTCCCGATGCGGACCGTGGAGGTACCGACATCGATCGCGACGACCCGAATCGGCTCGTCATCCCAACCGCTCGACGTCGACACCGTCGGGGACACCGGTCGAGACGCTTTTCGCACGGTGACCGGACTCATCGAGGCGACGTGGAGGTGTGGTCCCCCCGCTCCTGATGGGTCCCGAAGCGGAAACGGGACAAGGCGCGCCCGCGACCTCGTCGCGATGGCGTTTCGGCGACCGCTGCGGCGAGGAGGAGTCGAGCTCCTCGGATGGTCGCGAGTTCGGACGCTGGCACGATCCGTACCTCGAGTCCGGTGAGTTCGGCGATTCGGCCTCGTACGCCGGCCAGTCTCGCCCCACCGCCGGTGAGGCGCACACCGTGGGTCACGACATCGGCGGCCAGGCCGACCGGTGCAGCGTCGAGCGTGGATCGGACCATCGCCGCAATGGCCGTGGCCGTGTGGTCGACGACGGCGCGGAGTTCCCGGCGACACACGTGGACGGTGGTCGGCGTACCGCTGGACCGTTCCACACCCCGGACGGCGACAACACCCTGCGCCCGGGAGGACAGCGCCCGAACGAGACGTTCGGCGGAGTGCCGGCCGACGACCACGCCGTGGCGATGCTCGAGACGCTCGGTCACGTCGACCTCCGCGGTCCGCGTTCCGATGCCTCGTGTGTCGGATCGGATGACCTCGCCGAGCGCGACGATCGCCGTCTCGGTGGAACCCCGACCGACGTCGACGATCATCGACCCGCGGGGAGCGTTGATCGCATGACCGGCGCCGAGCGCCGCAGCGAGAGCAGCCTCACGGGTGACGATGCGATGCCGGGGAAATGCGTTCTCGATGCTGGTGAGCAACGCTCGCTGCTGCAGGACGGTCGCGACCCCAGCGGTGGTGACGAGGGCGACGGCACCTCTCCCTGCCCGACTCCGTCCGGGTTCAGCGGCCAGTGCCTGAAGGAGCGCGTGCGTGTGCTCGATGCTCCGGACCGCACTGTGACAGATCGGCTCGACGACCTCGATCCCCTGGGGTGCTCGGCCGAGCATCGCGAACGCTCGGTGGCCAGCCGCGAGGACCGCACCGTCCGGGCCGCGGGCGACGACCGCTGGCTCGTTCACGAGCAGCCGAGCGCGGTCGGCGACCCGGATCGCTGCTGTCCCGACGTCGATCGCGAGGTCTCCTGGCCGGCAACCGTCCACCGGCGAGAAGCGAGCCACGGAACCCGAGACGACGGC